>VSNB01000107.1 GCA_009774055.1 Clostridiales bacterium | reverse complement strand
GCGAGTTTCTTCCTTGCCAGACAAAAAATTTTTCTCGCCAATCTGCATACCGTCACCTATTGGTACTGCTTCTTACTCAAAAAGCCCTCCACAGGAGTTCACGCCGAAGGCGTGAGTAAAATCCAATCATTTTTTCGAGGGCGTGTACCTCGAAAAAGTACTTTTCGGGCCGAACTCGGCCCGATCCCCTTTGTCAAAAAGGATGCGAAGCATCTTTTTGGTACGCAGAGGGCCCCCGCCGGACTGTCCGGCGAGGGCCCCTCCATTGGTATGTTTTGTATGTTTCGCTCAGAACTGCCAGCAGTTGTATCGGAAGGGCTGGACCTCGGGAGCGCCGTCCATCTCCTTTTCCCGCTTGCAGAACGCGATGTACTGGGCGTGGATGCGCTCAATCTCCTCCCCCTCCATCTGGGGAACCACCCGGCTGGCCTCGGTGAGGAAGTGCATCTCGTCCCGGCCCATGGCCCGGCCCTTCCGGGTGTGCATGTCATAGGCGTAGTCGGGCACCTCCGGCTTCTGGCCATGCTCCCAGCCTTTGATGATCTGGTTCTTGATATTGTCCGTGGTCCGCTCTTTCTTGCAGCGGCAGAGGGCGCGGATGGCGTGCATGAAGAAGATGGGCTGGTCGCCGTCGGTGTAGGGAAACTCCTTGGAGATCCGGTAGAGGGTCAGCACCCGCCCGGAAATATCGGGATCTCCAAAGCCGATATCCTCCACGGAGATCACCAGCAGCCGCCGCCACAGCTTCTCCAGAAACTGGGGGCTGGTGACGTACATTTCATAGGCCGCAGCCAGGGCGTTGTCTTCCATTCCCCGGCGGATGGATTTTTGCAGCATGGAGACAAGCTCGTCTCCGGGAATCCCGTTCCGGGACTGGATATTGGCCCAGGGGTCGTAGGACATAAAAATTTCTTTTTCAGACATGGCGGTTCCTTTCTTTGTGTTCCGGTCCTTATCGAAGGGTGTTCAGCAGGCTTTCCATTTCGGTTTTCACGTCGGCGCCGTTGTTCAGGATGTTGTCCATGGCGATGACCACATAGTCGTGAAGGCCGCTGGAGGTGTAGCTGTCGGTTTCAAAGCCGGGGTAGGTGTAGAAGAAGTCCATCTGGGCCACGCCGGCCAGCTGGGCGGGGGAGGCGTTGTCCAGGAATTCCTGGCTGGCGGCCACGGACTTGAGGAAGGGCAGGCGGGATTCGCCGGCGTTGATCATCTGGCAGACCTCATAGGACTGCATGTACCGCAGGAACATCCAGGAGGCCCAGCGGGTTGCGGCATCGCCGGAGCTGTCCAGCATGCAGATGAGGAAGCCCTCGCAGTAGTCGGCCTTGACGCCGTCCTCAAACTGGGGGATGGGAGCGCAGGACCACTCGAATTTGGCCGTCTCGGGGATCTTCATATTGATGAACTCGCCCTCATTGCCGGAGCTGATGTACATCTGCACCTGCTGGTTGGCGAAGGGGCCGGAGAAGAAGTAGTCCTCGCCGGGGGTGCGGATGATGCCTTCCTGCACCATGCCCTGGTACCAGGAGATCACGTCGGTGACCTCGTCCAGTTTGTCGGCGAACAGCAGCTTTCCCTCCCGGTCGGTATAGCCGATGCCCTTCTGCTCCAGCAGGGTGGAGAAGCACTTAACGCCCTCGTCCCAGCCGGCGGCGGGTTTGCCGGTGATGGCGGTAATCTGGCGGCACACGTCCTCAAATTCCGCCCAAGTGGCGGGCGGCGTCAGGTTGTGTTCGCTGAAAAAATCCGCGTTGTAGTACATGACCTCGCCGCCCACGTACTGGGGCAGGGTGTAGTAGCCGGGCTTGGCGTAGCTGCGGCTGTCCTGGATGTATACGTCGTAGTAGTCGTCGAGGTCCAGCCCGTAGTTCTCGTTTTCGATATACGGGGTCAGGTCCACCATGCAGTCGGCCTGGAGCCAGTTGGCGGCGGCCGCCGCCTCGGTCAGGGAGACGTTGGGCGTATTGCCGGCCTTGATGGCGGCGGTCACCGCATTTTCCAGATCGGGCATTTCGCCCTGGGCGAAGGACTCTACGGTGATGCCCATCTCCTTGCCGATGCCGTTATTGAACTTGTCCACAATCTCTGCCAGCGTTTTCTGCATGTCCTCCTGGACGATGCCGTGCCAGAAGGAGATGGTGATAGGCTCGGTCAGCTCCACCTCCACGCCGGCGGAGCCGGCGCCGTCCTGGGGGGCGTCCGTCTTCCCGGACGGCTCGCCGCTGCAGCCTGCCAGCGCGGGCAGCAGGCACAAAACAGCCAGAAGGGCAATCGCTCTTTTTTTCATGTCGTTTCCTCCAAATCTTTTGTTTTCGGTATTTCTTGTTGCTGTATCACCAAGGGAATTACCCCTTAATGCCACCGGAAGCCGCGCCCTCCATAATCTTTTTATGAAAGACCACGTATAGAACCACCATGGGCAGCAGCACGATGCACGCCGCCGCCATCTGGTTGTGGAGATTGGAGCTGGACGCCTGGCGGAAGCGGAGCAGGCCCACGGACAGAAGGGTGTGCTCATCGGACAGGGTCACGATCAGCGGCCACATGAAGGAGTTCCACGCGGTGATGAAGGTGAGAATGGCCACGGTGACCACCGCGTTGATGTTCATGGGAATGACGACCTTGATGAGAAAGCGCAGATTGCTGCAGCCATCTACCTTGGCCGCCTTGAAGAGGGCCGGCGGCGTCTGCATGAAGTACTCCTGGAGCATGAAGATATAAAAGCCGTTGGCCACCGTGGGCAGGACGATACCGGTGAAGCTGTCCAGGATGCCCAGGGTGCTGCAGGTCACGTAGTTCTGGATAATCAGGATCTCCGAGGGGACCATCATGGTGAGCATGAAGAGATAGAAGCAGAGGTTCCGTCCCGGGAAGGAGTAGATGGTAAAGGCGTAGGCCCCCAGAATGGAGAAGGTCAGGGTCAGGACCACGCTGAGAAAGCCCACCCAGATGGTGTTGCGGAAGTACAGGGCGAAGGGGACCAGATTCCAGGAATAGCTCCAGTTTTCCCAGCGGAGCGCTGACGGGAGCCATTGGGGCGGGATGGAAATGGCCTCCGGCAGGGTTTTCAGCGAGGTGAGGAGCATCCAGATAAAGGGGAACATCATAATGACCGCGCCGATGATCAAAACGAGGTACTTCAGCGCCGTCAGCGCCGCGCCTCTGGGGTCCCGGATGCGCCGGGATGAGGATTTGTTCCGTTCCATATGCCGCCCTCCCTTACACGTAGTGAACGAATTTTTTGGACACCAGCCGCTGGACCACCGTAATCAGCAGGATGACCAGCAGGAACAGGATGGCCGCCGCCGCGGCGTAGTTGACTTTGCCCTGGTCGTAGAACATCCAGTAGATGTAGTACATGATGGTAATGGCGGCGTTGCCGCTGCCGGCGGTGTTGCCGGAGTAGGAGACGAACATGGCGTAGACCTCGTTGAACGTGCGGGCCACATAGATGATGGAAACCAGGGTTACCATCCAGGTAGTGGGGCTCAGCAGGGGGAGGGTCACCCGGAAGAGGGTCCTGAGAGGGGAGGCCCCATCAATCCGGGCGGCCTGGTAGACCTGCCTGTTAATCTTCTGCAGGCCCGCCAGAAACAGCAGGATTTTAAAGGCCAGGCCGTTCCAGATGCAGAAGATGGACAGCGAGATAATCATCAGCCCCGGCTCCGTCAGCCATTTCTTCGGCCCGATGCCCAGCAGCTCCAGGAAATAGTTGATATACCCATAGTCTGCGTGGAACAGCCAGAGGAAGGCCATGCCGATGGCGATGGTGGAGGTGACGTAGGGCAGGAAGTAGATGGTCTGAAAAAGCCCCCGCACCTTCGGAATACTGTTGATCAGCAGCGCCGCGCCAAGGGCCAGCGCCAGGGTGATGGGCAGAGCCACCAGCAGCAGGATGGCGGTGTTCTTGCAGGCCAGCCAGAAGGTGGGATCCTCCAGCACCCAGCGGAAGGAGGACAGGCCGAAGCCCGTGCCGGAATTGGTGATATAGACGTATTTCTGATAGAAGGCGGTGCGCAGCACCATGACCAGGGGATACAGCGTGAACGCCAGAAGCAGCAGCATGGCCGGAAGGATGTAGGCGAGGCCCCAGAGGGAACGGATCTGGAGCCGGCCGTCAGGGGCCGCCACCAGGCGGCAGCTTCTGGAGGCCGGCGCGCCGGCGGATTTTTTCTTCAGCATGGCGGTCCTCCCTTAAAGGCGGGTTTCCGTGACGGGGTCGAAGCAGTAGCAGCGGTTCTCCCGCAGACGCAGGTCCAGCCGCTGGCCGGGCCGCGCCTCCTGCTCCGCGTCCAGGATGGCCCGGATCTCGTGTCCGGACAGGCGGAAGCCCACTACCTGGTCCTGTCCCCGCATTTCCACCGATGTCAGCTCCACCGGAATGTCCCCGCCGATGGACCATGCCTCGGGCCGGATACCGATCCGCACCTTCCCCTGGGCCTTCGCGCCGCAGGGCAGGCGCAGGCCATCGGAGAGCACCGCCCAGCCGTCCCGCAGTTCCGCGTCCACATACGAAATAGGGGGATTGCCCATGAAGGAGGCGGCGAAGCAGTTGACCGGGTCGGCATACATGGCGTGGGGCGGGGCGACCTGCTGTACGGAGCCCTGGCGCATGAGGACAATCTCGTCGGTGATGCTCATGGCCTCCTCCTGATCGTGGGTGACGAAAATCGTGGTGACCTTGGACTCCTGCTGAATCCGCCGGATCTCCGAGCGCATTTCCATGCGCAGGCGGGCGTCCAGATTGCTCAGCGGCTCGTCCAGCAGCAGTACGTCCGGCTGCTTGACCAGGGCCCGGGCGATGGCTACACGCTGCTGCTGGCCGCCGGAGAGCTGTCCGGGCTTGCGCTTGAGAAGGTCCTCGATCTGTACCAGCTGGGCGATTTCCTCCACGGCCTGGCGGCATTCGGCCCGGGTACAGCGCCTGCCGGTTTCCGGATGCTTCCGGTTTGTCAGGGGAAAGGCGATATTCTCCTCCACCGACATATGGGGGTACAGCGCGTAGTTCTGGAAAACCAGTCCGATGTTCCGCTTTTCCGGCATCAGCGTTGTCACGTCCCGGCTGCCGAAAAAGATGTCCCCCTCCGTGACGCTCTCCAGTCCCGCGATCATATACAGGGTTGTGGATTTGCCGCAGCCGCTGGGGCCCAGCAGTCCCGTCAGCTTGCCGTCCTGAAAGGTCACGTCGATCCCGTTGACCGCCGTTGTCTTTCCAAACCGTTTTGTCAGACCTCTGAGTTTGACCTCCATCCTGTTGACCATCCCTTTCCGCCCTGGGCAGGGCTGTTCTGTCCCGTATGCGAATAAGGGGAATCCTTTGTCCTCCCCCGAATATGGAACTAGTATAAAGGTTGGTCCCCGCCATTTCCAGTCGATATTTGACAAATTACCGGCATTCTGTGATATGATCTTTGCCCACTTTCACAAAGCCGCCGTGCGGAGCGGGCAAAAACAGGTGGACAAAGCATACCGCGTGTGGTACAATAGCTCCAAAGGCCGCAGGAATCTCGTGCAGCCTGTTTTCTTTATATTCAGGTGTCATATATGCGGAAAAGGAGGATCGCTTATGGGAGCTGAAAGCTACACTGGCCGGATTAACCGCAAGCTGGGCAAGAAGCTGCGGATCGTCGAGGTGGCCGCGGGCCGGGAGAAGGCCGATCTGGTGCTGAAAAACGCCGTCTACGTCAATGTGTTCTCCAGCGAGCTCTGTCATGGGGATATTGCCGTGGCGGAGGGGCTGATCGTGGGCATGGGTGAGTACAGCGGGGAGACGGAGTACGATATGTCCGGCAGGCTGGTCCTTCCCGGCTTTATCGATGCCCACATCCACCTGGAGAGCGCCATGGTTTCCCCCCGGGAGTTCGTCAAGGCGGTGCTGCCCCACGGCACCACCACCGTCATCACCGACCCTCACGAGATCGCCAATGTCATGGGCGCCGACGGCGTGGAGTACATGCTGCAGGCCACCGAGGATCTGCCGGTGGATGTGCGCTTCATGCTGCCCTCCTGTGTCCCCGCCACGCCCATGGACGAGAGTGGGGCGGTGCTGGATTACCGCGCTGTCGACTCCTTCTATGACCATCCCCGGGTCCAGGGGCTGGCGGAAATGATGAACTACCCCGGCGTCATCGGAGCGGACCCCATGGTCATCGAGAAGATCGTGGCCGCTCAGGCCCACCACAAGAAGATCGACGGCCATGCCCCCGGCTTGGCGGGGAATGATCTCAACGCCTACATTGCCGCCGGAGTCTACTCCGACCACGAGTGCTCCGACCCGGCGGACGCCATCGCCAAGCTGGAGCGGGGCCAGTTCATCATGATCCGGGAGGGCACCGCCGCCCGGAACCTGCAGGCGCTACTGCCCCTGCTGACGGAGAAGTACGCGGACCGGTGCATGTTCTGTTGTGACGATAAGCACCCCAGCGACCTGCTGGAAAAGGGCCACATCGACTATAACGTCCGGGAGGCCATCCGCCGGGGGGCGGACCCCATCCTGGCGGTAAAGGTGGCCTGCCACCATGCGGCGAGGTACTTCCTGCTCAATAACCGGGGGGCCATTGCGCCCGGCTATCTGGCGGATTTTGTGGTGATCGACAATTTCCAGGATTTCAACATCCTGCAGGTGTTCAAAAAGGGCGTGGAAATGTACGACGGGAAGTCGGTCAAGGATTTTCCCGTCCCGGAGATCGACCCTTATCTGGTCCAGAAGGCCCACGACACCTTCCACCTGGCCCGTCTCTCGGCGGAGGACTTCGCGGAGCGGCGGCCCCGGGGGATCATCGGCATGGTTCCCGGCGAGATCGTCACCGTGGACCAGGGCTACTCCGACCACATCGACCCGGAGTGGGATATTCTGAAGATTGCCGTCATTGAGCGGCACAAGCACACCCGCCACATCGGCGTTGGCTATCTGCAGGGCTACGGCCTCAAGCGGGGGGCGGTGGCTACCAGCGTCTCTCATGACTCCCACAACATCATCGTGGTGGGGGCTGACGAAGAGGATATGGCCGCTGCCGCCAACCGGGTGGCGGAAAACAAGGGCGGTATCGTGGTGATGGAGAAGGGGGAGGCCAAGGGCGAAGTGGTCCTGTCCATCGCCGGGCTCATGAGCGACGACACCCTGGAGAACGTCAACGAGGCCCTGGAAAACGCCAAGGCCGCCGCCTTTGCCCTGGGTGTGAACCGGGAGATCGATCCGTTTATGACGCTGAGCTTTATGTCCCTGCCGGTGATTCCCACTCTGCGTCTGACCACCCGGGGCGTGATCGATGTGGCGAAACAGCAGTACGTATAGGATCACAGAGGAGGAAATTTTAGGAAAGACGGCAGGGGAGGGCTGCCAGGGGTTATTTTTCTCCTGCGTCAAGTATGGCGCGGTGCGGGAGAGCTGCATATACTGGAGTGGGCGCGGGGCCTCCGTCACGGCGCGCTCCGTCCGTCCCGCGCGGCTGAGAGGCCGCGCCACTGTGATACAGGGAGGAAATTCCCCAATGAGATACAATTGCTACGAGCCTGACCCCTGCGGCTGCCCTGGCTGTCCTGGCGAATGCGGCAGCGTCTGCTGTATTCCCGGCCCCGTTGGTCCGAGAGGCCCCCGAGGTCTGCCGGGTCCCGTGGGCCCGATGGGTATGCCGGGCGTTCCCGGTCCGAGAGGTCCGATGGGCCCCGCAGGCGCAATGGGACCCATGGGTCCCGCAGGCCCGATGGGAGCGGAAGGCGCCCCTGGCCCTGCAGGCCCTGCCGGTCCAGCGGGTGCGGCTGGTGTTCCCGGTCCCACGGGTCCCACGGGTCCAGCGGGCGCAGCCGGAACTATGGGTCCTGCCGGCCCGGCGGGTGCGACTGGTGTTCCCGGTCCCACAGGACCCGCAGGTCCAGCGGGTGCGGCCGGGGCGATGGGGCCCGCTGGTCCCACTGGTCCTGCTGGTCCTACCGGTCCGGCGGCGGAATTTACCCCGGCGGCGGCGGTACCGGATGCTTCCAGCACGGTGGATATTGTCACGGCGTTCAACGCGCTGCTGGCAAACCTGCGGGCTGCGGGTTTGCTGGAAATCTGATTGTTTGGGGAAGACGGCGCTTATGCGCCGTCTTCTTCAGATGATGTTATTGTGGGTTGGACGATAAATCTTAGGTTCTGTTAGAGAAATAATGAGCGTAAAACCAAATGGTTTCGCAAAATTGCTGCCAGATATGACAAATGGGATGCTTCATTTATCACTTTTGTTTTCCTTGCCGCTATCGCTATTTTATTGCTTTAGCGCAGCTTTCTCGTTTTTTCAAATAAGCCCTAAGGATTCTCTTTACAAATGTGCTTTAGTTGAGTATAATGAACATATGAATAAGCGCCTGTGATGGAATTGGTAGACATGCGAGATTTAGGTTCTCGTGCAGTACTGCGTGGGGGTTCAAGTCCCTTCAGGCGCACCACGAAAGTCCTCAGTCGATGATACAATCGACTGAGGACTTTTTAATTTTGCTTATGAAAAAGCCCTGAAATCAAGGGAATGGCGGGACGCCGGGGGTGCAGATGGCCTCCGGCATCCCGCTTTTTTGTTTTGAGGGGGCTGAACGCTGGTGAGAGGAATTGGGAATTTGAACCCTCCCCCTACCCCACAGGAGGGAAAATTAAAAGATTAGGGAAATCGTTGAAAGGTTGTCATTCCATTCACTGGTCGCTTTCCAGGTCATGGAGAGTTTTTCCGTCTTGGGTTTTCCAAGAAGTCCAGCCGTTTGCACTTTTCCCCACAACAAACATAGCCGCTCCAGATGGGCTGGCAAGGAGGACATCTTCCAGCAGAACATAGTTGTCATCCACTTGAGCCGACTTTCGGCGCTCCTTGATTCCGACTGAGATAGTGTTGTCATCCTGTGGCGAAATGCTACTGCCCCGTAGCACAACAAAACCGTCACTGGTTTGCCTTGCCGCAGCATTAACAGTTATACCATACTGTTTAACTGTACGGGTAAGGTAGAACTTAATACCCTCATCCGCTTCTCCATCCACTGGTGACTCTTTTGGTGTTGGGACCTGGCTCAGAGGGACAAAAACCTTGTGCCCTAATGTGCCCATGATGAGTTTGGCGAAATCAATGAATTCCTCTAACTCGCTTTCTTTCTCCTCGGTTATGTTCCCGGAGGTAGGATCATTGCCGTTTTTCACTTCATAGCGGTTGGCAGCAATAGCGAGATTGCAGAAACGATTTTCAAGATAACTGATCTCTGTGGGGCCAAAGGAATTGTTTGATGTTGTAAACACTACTGCCTCTGTCCAGTAGTCCTTTTCTGGGTTGCGCTTGTGCTCTTGCAGTCGATTAAGGATGCCTTCGCCATTTTTCCTGGCCCCGGCCTGCCCTATGTACACAACCAGTTTCCCTGTTTGATCAGAGACTCCAAACAAGAAATATACGCCGCTCTGCTTTAGGTCATCCCGCTCCTTGCACTTGTCAAGTTCAGTACGGGGGATTTTATGGGCAATACCTGTCCAGTTGGCAAGGGTACATTTGATACGACCATTGGCATCGCCATCCATTAAAAACAAATTAATACTTTTTCCACGCACTACGGTGTTCCCCCTTAATCCACAAATATTTCTGGCACATTATACTGTATATCTGCCGACTCGCGAGCTACTCCAAAGTTCCTACTCTGCAACAAAGAGCGCCGTAGCTTTACGCCTCCATTTTGTGTAATAACAACATATTCGCTTTTGTGCTGGCGGATATATGTAGAGGTTTCGCGAGAGAAACCGCTTCGCTGTAACAGTATGGTGAGCGGATTTGTTGTTCCGTATTCAACATATTCGTACCAGTCATTTTGAAAGGTATCCACATTATGAAAACGCTTATATTCATTCGAGAAACGCAGAAAATAGTTGGAAATGCTGAAAAGAATTACATTCTCAATTACCTCTAATGTATCCGCAATTACGACATTCCGGTGTTCACGGGAATCGTTGTAGCGCTCCTGTTTGCCGTCGATTTGGACGCCGGAATCAGGATTGTTTTGCTTAAATTCAATGGCTTTATTCATGATATGACTGAGTCCAGTTCCCTGAATCCACTGTATCAATATAACGGCATACCAGCGCAACATACCATGTTTTCCAGTTTTTTTACTGACCCTTCCGAGAGTCTGCCGCTCATATTACTCCCGAATTAGAACATAGGAAATCTGGCTATGTTGAAAGAAAGCGGAGACCTTATCAGGGCAATGTTGTA
>VSNB01000106.1 GCA_009774055.1 Clostridiales bacterium | reverse complement strand
ATCTTCGTCGGCTGCGTCAGATGTGTTTAATAGACAGAATGGGCACTGATCCCGCCGGCATCCGCATTCTGTCCATCAAAAAACTTTAATTGAGAAGAGAGGAAAAGAGTCATGAAAAAGTACAAAGTAAACGTAAACGGCACCGTCTACGAGGTCACCGTTGAGGCCATGGACGGCGCCGCCCCTGCCGCTGCGGCTCCCGCCGCCGCACCCGCTCCTGCCGCCGCGCCCGTAGCCGGCGGCGAGAAGGTTTCCGCCCCCATGCCCGGCACCATCCTGGACGTGCGCGTCAGCAACGGCCAGACCGTGAAGAAGGGCGACATCCTCTTCATCCTGGAGGCCATGAAGATGGAAAACGAGATCATGGCGCCCTGCGGCGGCACCATTGCTTCCGTCAGCGCCACCAAGGGCGCGGCGGTGGATTCCGGCGCTCTGCTGTGTGTGATCGGCTAAGGCCGGCCACAGGGAGGAATACTAAATGGAAGCTATCATGAATTTTATTCAGGCGACCGGCTTCTATCAGATTGCCACCGGCGACTGGAAGGTCCTGATCATGATGATCATCGCCTTCGGCCTGCTGTACCTGGCGATCGTGAAGAAGTTCGAGCCCCTGCTGCTGCTGCCGATTGCCTTCGGCATGCTGATTACCAACCTGCCCGGCGCGGGGATGTACCATGAGATCCTCTTTGCCGGAGGGCATGTCAACTGGGAAATTTTCGGCGGTCAGGCTATTGAAGAACCATTTTTGACTGGTTTGCGTGATATCGGGGTATCTGATGCGGTCCTGGCCCCTTGGTTCCAGGCTTTGCAGGACGCCGCCGCCGCTGCTGTTGCCAATAACGAGGCTATTAAGGATGTAACGATCTCCGTGGGCCTGCTGGACGTGCTGTATCTGGGCGTCAAGCTGGGCATCTACCCCTGCCTGATCTTCATGGGCGTGGGCGCAGGCACCGACTTCGGCCCCTTGATCGCCAACCCCAAGACCCTGCTGCTAGGTGCGGCCGCCCAGCTGGGCATCTTCATGACCTACGCGGGCTGCCGCCTGTCCGGTATGATCCCGGGCTTTGACGGCTTCACCACCGCCGAGGCCGGCTCCATCGGCATCATCGGCGGCGCGGACGGCCCCACGGCCATCTTCGTCACCAGCCGTCTGGCCCCCCATCTGCTGGGGCCCATCGCCGTGGCGGCGTACAGCTACATGGCCTTGGTGCCGGTCATCCAGCCCCCCATCATGCGGGCGCTGACCAGCGAAGCGGAGCGGAAGATCGTGATGCGCCCCCTCCGCCAGGTTTCCAAGCGGGAGAAGATCCTGTTCCCCATCGTAGTTACCGTATTCGTGGCCCTGCTGGTGCCCTCCGCCGGCCCCCTGATCGCCTGCCTGATGCTGGGCAACCTGTTTAAGGAGTCCGGCGTGGTGGAGCGTCTGAACAAGACCGCCCAGAACGAGCTGATGAATATCGTCACCATCTTCCTGGGCGTCTCCGTAGGCGCTACGGCCACCGCCACCACCTTCCTGTCCTTCCAGACCATCGCCATCATGTGCATGGGCGTTGTGGCCTTTGGATTCGGCACTGCGGGCGGCGTGCTGCTGGCCAAGTTCATGAACCTGTTCCTCAAGGAGAAGATCAATCCCCTCATCGGCTCCGCCGGTGTGTCCGCGGTGCCTATGGCGGCCCGGGTGTCCCAGGTGGAGGGCCAGAAGGCCAATCCCGCCAACTTCCTCCTCATGCACGCCATGGGGCCCAACGTGGCGGGCGTCATTGGCTCCGCCATTGCCGCCGGCGTGCTGATGGCTCTGTTCGGTTAATTCTTCTTTGACGGCTCTTCGAGCCGTCACGGGAGTTGTTTCTCGAATCGGCCCGGGGGCTTCTCGCCCCCGGACTCCTCGCCTACTTTTGGCCCGCGCCAAAAGTAGGCAAAAACGCGCTTAAACCTACGGTTTAAGAATCCCTTGACGGGCAGGCGCGTACGCGCCTTTGCCCTATACGGGGGTTAAAGGACTGTGCGGCAGGTTTATTTGGCAGGCGAAGCCACTGAATTTCCGGTCCTACGGGAATCTAATCTAGTAGCTTGGCAATTGACCGACTCCGCCTGCCGGCCTGTTAAAGGGGTAGAGTCTGCTAGGGGGACCTTCTAACGGAAGCGCCCCGGAAGATTCAGCGTGTATGACGGTAGGGTCTGCCGATGACATCGTCGGGTAGACGCTTCGCCCGATACATGGGAGACAGCCTGCTTCAGACCGGACAGACTACAGTGGAAGCGCAAAACAAATAACCCCCGTAATTTAGGAAGGTTCTTAGGAAACGTAGTTTCCTAAGCGATCTTTTGGTACTTTTCGCTCGCGCGAAAAGTACGCCCTCGTCCCCGCCCCGGCAGGGGCGGAACAGCCCCGGCAGGGGCGGAACAGCCCCGCCGCCGCGCAGCGGCGGTAAGAACTTCCCCCGTTAGGGGGGGAAGAGAAAAGGAGTGTTTCAATGGAAACAATGGAATTTCTGTCAAAGAAGCCTCTTCTGATTACTGACACCATCCTCCGTGACGCCCACCAGTCCCAGGCGGCTACCCGCATGACCATCGAGGACATGCTCCCCGCCTGCGAGATTTTGGACTCCATCGGCTACTACTCCCTGGAGTGCTGGGGCGGCGCCACCTTCGACGTGTGCATGCGCTTCCTCAACGAGGACCCCTGGGAGCGGCTGCGCACCCTGCGCAAGCACCTGCCCAACACTAAGCTGCAGATGCTCTTCCGCGGCCAGAACATCCTGGGCTACAAGCACTACGCCGACGACGTGGTGGACGCCTTCTGCCGCAAGTCCATTGAGAACGGCATCGACATCATCCGTATCTTTGACGCCCTCAACGATGTGCGCAACCTGGAGCAGGCCATCAAGTCCACCAAGAAATATGGCGGCACCGTGGAGGCCACCCTCTCCTACACCATCTCCCCCATCCACAGCGAGGACTACTTCGTGAAGATGGCCAAGGAGCTGGAGCAGATGGGCGCGGACACCCTGTGCATCAAGGATATGGCCAACCTCCTGCTGCCCATGGACGCCTACTCCCTGGTCAAGCGGCTCAAGGAGAGCGTCAAGATGCCCATCCACCTGCACACCCACAACACCACCGGCACCGGCGACATGGTGTACCTCATGGCCGCCTATGCCGGCGTGGACATCGTGGATACCGCGCTGAGCCCCCTGGCCAACGGTACCGCCCAGCCCTCTACCGAGTCCCTGGTGGCGACCCTCCAGGGCACTGTCCGGGATACCAAGCTGGATCTGAACAAGATGAGCGACGCCGCCGTCCACTTCCGGAAGGTGGCCCAGCGGCTGAAGGATACCGGCTCTCTGGACCCCAAGGTGCTGAACGTGGACACCAACACCCTGCTCTATCAGGTGCCCGGCGGCATGCTGTCCAACCTGATCAGCCAGCTCAAGCAGGCCGGCAAGGAGGACAAGTATTACGACGTGCTGGCGGAAATTCCCCGGGTCCGCGAGGACTACGGCTATCCCCCGCTGGTGACCCCCTCCTCCCAGATCGTAGGTACCCAGGCCGTGATGAACATCATCATGGGCGAGCGGTACAAGACCTTCACCAAGGAGTCCCGGGCCGTCCTGAAGGGCGAGTACGGCGCTCTGCCCGGCAAGGTCAACGAGTCTGTCCGGGCCAAGGCCGGCATCAAGCCCGACGAGGTCATCACCTGCCGTCCGGCGGACCTGCTGGAGCCCGAGCTGGAGAAATATAAGGCGGAGTACAAGGACCTCGCCAAGAGTGAGGAGGACGTGCTGAGCCTGGCTCTGTTCCCCCAGGTGGCCCCCAAGTTCCTGGCCTGGAGGGACGGTCCCCATGACGAGCCCGCCGCTGCCCCTGCCGCCGCGAAGCCCGCCGCTGATCCCAATGCGGTGCGCGAGCTGTACGTGGATGATAAGAGCATCTGAAATTATATAGTGTAACAGAAGGACCATTCGTAGGATGGTCCTTCTGTTTTGACATTTAGGGAAAAGACCGGGGAAAATATTGCGGAAGGAGACGCAACCAACAGGGCGGTTTGGCAGTCTTTATAGGTGAAAGCCGGTTTTCATGGAATCTAACGAATCTGGAGGTGATCGGATTGACGGATGAGGAACTGCTGGGGCTCTATTTTGCCCGCTCCGAGGAGGCCATCCGGGCCACAGGGATGGTGTATGGGCCCTACTGCCGGGCTATCGCTCTGCGGATTCTGGACAGCGAGGAGGACGCGGAGGAGTGCCTGGCGGACGTGTGGCTGCGGGTCTGGAACGCCGTCCCGCCGGAGAGGCCGGAGCATTTCAAGGGCTGGCTGGGCGTTATTACCCGGAACCAGGCGCTGACCCTCCTGCGCTCCAGGGAGCGGAGGCCCCGGCAGGTGGAGGAGGCGGCCCTGGAGCTGGCTATTTCCCTGTCCAGCGGTCCGGAGGCCGAGCTGGAGGCCAGGGAGCTGGGGCGGGCCGTCTCCGCTTTCCTTGCGGGCCAGCCGGAGAGAAACCGGGGCGTGTTCCTCCGCCGGTACTGGTACGGCGACACGGTGGAGGAGGCCGCCCGGTGGGCGGGCTGGAGCCTCAGCCGGACGAAATCTGCGCTGTTCCGGATGCGGAAGAAATTGAAGGACTATCTGAAAAAGGAGGGCTTTTATCATGGATAAGGACAAGATCATGGATGCGATGAATCACATTGACCCCGCGTTGATCGAGGAGGCGGGGCGGGAGCTTTCCGTGGTGAAACAGGGCCGGAGAGGATGGAGCCGGGCGGCTGTCATCGCCGCCTGCCTGTGCGCCGTGCTGGCGGGGACGGCAGTGGCGGCGGAGCTGTCCGGAGTGCGGATCGTGGACATCTGGAATAATGAGATGAGGGCCACCGGTCCGGACGGTACTCTGGAAGAGGTTTCCGGCGTTACCATCAGCAGAGATATCCGGTATTTTTCCATTGATGAACTCTCTCAGCAAATCATGGAATTGGACCAGGGATTTACGGAGCCCGCCGCCAGAACGTTCTCCTCCTGGGAAGAAATGGAGGACTTTGTAGGGATACGTATCATGGAAAACCCCGTGTTGGACGCAGTCCATTCGGGCGGCACTGCGGATGTAGGCCTGCCAGGTGGTAAGGGCAGGTTCGTGGCCCGTTTCGATCCCGGCGCCGGACATGCCGCTGACGGTGTGACGCCGATGGATGGCATCGTGGCTATCAGCTTGTACGGCTGCTATTCTCTTCGCAGCGGCAGTCCGGAACTGCAGCCCTGGGGCGGGATCGGCATCACTGTTTCTGCGGAACTGGCAATCGACACGGAGAACAGTTTCCTTGATGAGATGGAGCTGCTCTATTCGGATGACGCAGCCACTGTTCAGGAGACTTATGTAACCCCCAGCGGCCTGAACGTCCTGATCTCCAAGACGGAGATCCCGGAACAGGAAGGCGGCAGTGTGCCAAGTCCGGCGGTTGACTGGTATACCGCGTACTTTACACTGGACGGTGTTTTCTTCCGTATCAGCGCCGTAGATTACAAGGACTTCAATGGCGGGAATATCCCCGCCGGACTGGTGGAAGAGACGCTGAAAGAGGTCCTGGACGGCTTCGTCTGCCAGCCGGAGGCGTGAGCCGGGACAAAAAACTGCAATAGGAAGAGGGGGAGCGGCAAGCGTGCCGTTCCCTCTCTTTTTGTCCGTATTGCGGGCGGCGGCCGGCTGTGGTATAATGGGGGAAAACAAGAGGGGAGGCACAAAAATGAAGGAAAAGATATTGCTGTTAGGCGCGAATGGACTGGTGGGACGGGCGGTGGCTGCCGCCCTGCGGGAGGACTATCAGATCATCCCCGCGGCGGGACATAGCACTCCGGAGGGCGGGTACTGCCTGCCGGTGGAGGAACCGGGGCGTCTGGCGGAGGTACTGGATCGGGAAGCGCCGGAGATCGTGATCTCCTCTATTCGAGGGGATTTTGGGCAGCAGATGGCTTTCCACGAGGCGCTGGCGGAAGGGCTGGCGGTGAGTGGGGCGCGGCTGCTGTATGTATCTACGGCGAACGTGTTTGACGGGGATCTGTCGCAGCCCTGGAGGGAGGCGGACATGCCCAGGCCAGAGTCGGAATACGGCGTTTTTAAGCGGAACTGTGAGGCCATGCTGGAGGAAAGGCTGGGGGAACGGCTGATCGTCTTCCGGCTTCCTTCTGTGTGGTCGGAGGACTGTCCCAGAGTCAGGATGCTGGAGAGGCACAGCCGGAGCGGGGAGGCCCATCACACCTGGCGGGGGGATGCGGTGAATGTTGCGCTGGCAAGACAGGTGGGGGACTGGGCGCGGTATGTGCTGGGACATGGACTGCGGGGGATCTTCCACGTGGGGACCACGGATATGGCGGACTACTTTGCGTTCGAGAAGATGGCCTGTGAGGCGCTGGGCATTCCTGAGCCGACGTTTGAGATCGAGGAAGTCGGATGGGATGCATACCAGGCGGTTCTGCCGGGGAGGGAGGATATCCCGGAGGCCATGCAGCTGACGGTCCCGGAGGTTCTGGAGCGGCTGAGGAAATACGGCGGAATAGATGAAAAACGGAACCGCTAGCCCCCTTTTACGCCGCCGCGCCCCTCTTGACAAGGGTGCTATAATATAGAATTGCCAAATGGTCCGCTGCGGCGGGCCGCCAATGAAAAACGAAAGAAGGAGTGCTGGATGAAACAACACAAAAAAGCCCTGGCGCTGTGGGTGGCGGCGATCCTGCTGCTGCTGGCCGGGGCGCTGCTCACCGGGTCGCCGGGCCGGGCGGAAAGTGTGCAGGAAGCCATGCGGGACGCGGTGCTGCACAGCGTCAACCGGGTGAGCCTCTTCGGGTGGAAGGACGTGAACCCCGGCATGATCTCCGCCTTCACCGTCACAGGAATTCTGCTGCTGGCCGCCGCCTGTATCCGAATCTTTGCGGTTCCACGGTTTCGATTCAAGCCCGGGAAGCTCCAGATGCTGCTGGAGGAGGCGGTTGGGCTCTTTGACCGCATGGCGAGGAGCAGCAGCCCCCACCGCTATGGCTTTGTGCGGGCGTACATCTTTGCCGCCGGCGCGTACATCTTCGTGGGAACCCTCTTCGAGCTGCTGGGGCTCCAGGTGATGACCACTCTGGGACAACCCATCACCCTCCCCGCCCCCCTCTCCGACGTCAACGCCGCCATCGCCCTGGGAACCCTCTCCTATCTGGTGATCGTCTCCGGCGGCATCGCCGGCAACGGGCCCAGGGGCATCGGGAAGGCCCTAAAAGAGTTCTCCCTGCCTATCTCCATGAGCTTCCGTCTCTTCGGCGCGCTGCTCAGCGGCCTGCTGGTGACGGAGCTGGTGTACTACTTCGTGAGCCTCAGCTTCGTCCTGCCGGTGATCGTGGGGGTGCTGTTCACCCTGCTCCACGCGCTGATCCAGACCTATGTGCTGACAATGCTGACGGCCCTCTACTACGGCGAGGTTTCCGAGCCGTCCCACAAGGAAAAGAAGAAGCGGGCCAAGCACGCCTGAGTCCAGAAAACCACTTACATATAATATTTGGAGGTTACCTACTGATGAATCGTCTACTGAAAAAGCTGTTCGCCCTTGCCGGCGTAATGATCCTGATCCTGGCCCTGGCGGCTCCCGCCTTCGCCGCCGCCCCTGAAGAAGAGTCTCAACCCGCCGAAGCCCAGGAGGATGCCGACGGCGCGCTGGGCATGAAGGCCCTCGCCGCCGGCATCGCCATCGGCGTGGCCGCCGCCGGCGGCGCGGTGGGCATGGGCCTGGCTACCGCTAAGTCCGCCGAGGGCATCGCCCGCCAGCCGGAGGCCGAAGGGAAGATCCGCACCATGATGATGCTGGGTCTGGTCTTTATTGAGACGGCCATTATCTACGCCCTGCTGGTGGTCATCCTCATCATCTTCGTATTGTAAGGCGGGTGAACAAAATGCCGTTGAATATTGATTGGCAGCAGATCCTGCTGCATTGGATGAATCTGGCCATCCTGACCGGCGGACTTTATTTCCTCCTCTTCAAGCCCGTCAAGCAGTTCATGGAGAAGCGGGATGCCTACTACCGGGAACGGGACGAGGAGGCCGCCGGGAAGCTGGCGGAGGCGGAGCGGATCAAGGCGGAGTACCAGGCCAAGCTGGACGCCGCCGATGAAGAGATCCGCCAGTCCCGGGCCAAGGCCCAGCAGGCCGTCCAGCAGTCCGCCGAGGAGCAGCTGAGCCGGGTCCAGACCCAGGCCCAGCAGATCCTGACCCACGCCCGGGCGGAGGCGGAGCACGACCGTGAGGAGATTCTCCGCTCCTCCCAGCGGGAGCTGCGGAAGCTGGCCTCGGAGGCCACCAAGCGGCTGGCCCTGGAGCGGGACCCCTTCGACCAATTCCTGGACCTGGCGGAGGAGGGCGTGAAGCATGAGGAGCGCTAGAGGCCGCCTGACGGCGGAGCTGCGCAGCGCCCGGGAGCCCAGCGAGGCCCAGCTGCACCGCTTTGGGGAGTTCCTCAACCGGACCTACCAGCGGAAGGTTCCCCTCCACTGGGAGAAGGACGAGTCCCTGCGCTCCGGCTTCCGGCTCCAGGTGGGGTCCGACGTGTACGACTGGACCCTGGACGGCCGGGTGCGGCAGTTCACCGACTACCTCCGCCAGATCCAGCCGGGGGAGGCGGACCTGCTGCCCCTGATGCGCCAGGCAGCCCGGGACTGGTCCCTGGCGGTGGTTCCGGAGGAGATCGGCCAGGTGCTGACGGTGGACAGCGAGATCGCCACCGTAGGCGGCCTGGAGCACGCCCAGTACGGGGAGATTCTGCTCTTCTCCTCCGGGGTCCGGGGCATGGTTATGGACCTGCGCCGGGGGGAGCTGAGCTGCATCCTCTTCGGCGGAGGCGAGGAGGTCAGCGCCGGCAGCATAGTCCGCCGGACGCTGAAAACCGCCGGCATGCCCGTGGGCGACGGCTTCCTGGGCCGGGTGGTGGACGCCCTGGGCGTCCCTATCGACGGCAAGGGTCGCATCCACGCCGAGAGCTACCGGCCCATTGAGGCCCCCGCCCCCGGCATCCTGGACCGCCAGCCGGTGAACACCCCCATGGAGACAGGGATTCTCACCATCGACTCCATGTTCCCCATCGGGCGGGGCCAGCGGGAGCTGATTATCGGCGACCGCCAGACCGGCAAGACCGCCATCGCCATCGACGCCATCCTCAACCAGAAGGGCAAGGGCGTGGTGTGCGTCTATGTTGCCATAGGCCAGAAAACCAGCTCCATCGCCCAGCTGGTGGAGAACCTGAGCCGCCGGGGGGCCATGGAGTATACCGCCGTGGTCAGCGCCTGCGCCGGGGACTCCGCCGCCCTGCAGTACATCGCCCCCTACGCGGGGTGCGCTCTGGCGGAGTACTTCATGTACCAGGGCCAGGACGTGCTGATCGTCTATGACGACCTGAGCAAACACGCCATCGCCTACCGGGCCCTGAGCCTGCTGCTGGAGCGGTCCCCCGGGCGGGAGGCCTATCCGGGGGACGTGTTCTACCTCCACTCCCGGCTCCTGGAGCGGGCGGCCCACCTCAGCGACGAGCTGGGAGGCGGCAGCATGACCGCCCTGCCCATTGTGGAGACGCAGGCGGGGGACGTGTCCGCCTATATTCCCACCAACATCATTTCCATCACCGACGGCCAGATCTTCCTGGAGAGCGAGCTGTTCTTCGCCGGACAGCGGCCCGCCGTCAACGTGGGCCTCTCCGTGTCCCGCGTGGGCGGCGACGCCCAGACCAGGGCCATGAAGTCCGCCGCCGGGGCTATTCGGCTGGAGCTGGCCCAGTACCGGGAAATGGAGGTGTTCACCCAGTTCTCCAGCGACCTGGACGAGGCCACCAAGCGGCAGCTGTCCTACGGCCAGGGGCTCATGCGCCTGCTGCGCCAGAGCCAGTACGCCCCCTTCTCCCAGCACCAGCAGGTGGCGGCCCTCACCGCCGCCCTGCACCACGTGATGCAGGACGTGCCCCTGGACGAAATGGAGCGCTTCCGGACGGAGCTGCTGGAGCAGCTGGAGGAGGAGCTGCCGGACCTGTGCCGGCGGATTGACCTGACGGGCCTGCTCACCGAGGAGGACCGGGAGGAGCTGCTGGCGCTGTCCCGGCGGTTCCTGGCGTCCTGGCAGGCCGCCGGAAAGCGCGGAGGCTGACATGGCGGGGACGAAGGAGATCATGACCCAGATCGAGAGCGTCAAGGATACGAAGAAGATCACCAACGCCATGTACCTCATC
>VSNB01000105.1 GCA_009774055.1 Clostridiales bacterium | reverse complement strand
AGAAGATCATCGTCCTGGGCTCCGGCCCCATCCGCATCGGCCAGGGGGTGGAGTTCGACTACTCCACCGTCCACGCGGTGCAGACCATCAAGCAGAGCGGCTATGACGCGATTATCATCAACAACAACCCGGAGACCGTCTCCACCGACTACACCTGCTCCGACAAGCTCTACTTCGAGCCCCTGACCGTGGAGGACGTGATGAACATCGTGGAACTGGAGAAGCCGGAGGGGGTCATCGCCTCCCTGGGCGGCCAGACCGCCATCAACCTGGCCCAGCCCCTGCGGGACCACGGGGTGCGGATCATCGGCACGGACTGCGACGCCATCGAACGGGCCGAGGACCGGAAGATTTTCGAGCGCGTCCTCCGCCAGCTGGACATCCCCCAGCCCCGGGGCGAGGCGGTCACCAACCTGGAGGACGGCGTCCGGGCAGCCAGGGAGATCGGCTATCCGGTGCTGGTGCGCCCCTCCTTCGTTCTGGGCGGCCGGGCCATGGAGATCGTGGCGGGCGAGGAAATGCTTCGCCGCTACCTCAAGACCGCCGTGGAGGTGGACGAATCGAAGCCCGTGCTGGTGGACAAGTACATCATCGGCAAGGAGGTGGAGGTGGACGCCATCTGCGACGGCAAGGACGTGTTCGTCCCCGGCGTCATGGAGCTGGTGGAGCGCACCGGCGTCCACTCCGGCGACTCCGTCAGCGTATACCCCGCCTTCTCCATTTCTCAGGATGTGAAGGAAGTCATCCTGGACTATACCCGGAAGCTGGGCCTGGGCATCGGCATCGTGGGACTCTACAATATCCAATTCATCGTAGACCGTGAGGAGCGGGTGTACATCATAGAGGTCAACCCCCGGTCCTCCCGGACGGTGCCCTTCCTCAGCAAGGCCACCGGCTATTCCCTGGCGGACATCGCCACCAAGGTAATCCTGGGTGAAAGCCTCCGGGACCAGGGAATCACCCAGCTCTATCCCCCGGAAAAGAAGCGCTGGTACTGCAAGGTCCCCGTGTTCTCCTTCAGCAAATTGAGCGGCCTGGACGCCTATCTCTCTCCGGAAATGAAGTCCACCGGCGAGGCCATCGGCTACGACGACCGCCTGCCCTACGCCCTCTACAAGGCCATGCAGGCCGCCGGGATGAATCTCCAGGACCACGGCACGGTGCTGCTGAGCATCAGCCATGAGGATCTGGAGGAAGCCCTGCCCCTGGTGCGCCGGTTTTACCATCTGGGCTTCAACATTGAGGCCACCACTGGCACGGCGGACTTCCTCAAGAAGCACAGCATCCGCACCCGGCGGCGGCGGGACTACACCGAGGACCCTGCCGACATCACCAGCGCCATGCGCAGCGGCAAGGTGGCCTACCTGGTGAACACCCGGGACCCCAACTCCTCCGCCCACGTCAGCGCCGGGTTCGAAATGCGCCGGCTGGCTATCGAAAACAGCGTCACCACCTTCACCTCCCTGGATACGGTCAGCGCCCTGCTGGACGTTCTGGAGGCCATTTCCAGCCGGATCTCCACCATCGACGCCCAGTGACAAAAATTTCTTCAGATTTTAGACTTTTGTAACAATCTGTGCTGGTTTTGTTAACAACCTTCGGGTATCCTTAATCTTGCAAGTGACAAGACTTCTTTTTCATCTGATCCTCCAAACCATAGGAAACCGCCGGGAGCTGCGCTCCCGGCGGTTTCCTATGTATCTTAGAGCCTGTTTCATATCTCCCCGCGCACGTCTTGACGGCGGATTTTCCGCCCAGACTTCGTTAAAAACCCTTACAATCCGTCAGGATTGCTGCGGCTTTTTGCCTCGCTGGACAAAAAATCCACTCGCCAATCCGCACTCGTTGAGATATGAAACAGGCTCTTAAAAAGGCATTCTCTCCCTGGGAGAAATTGCATTTGCAAAATGGTTACAAATTGGTTACAATCTATTCATCCCTTTGGAAACCATGCGCTAAGGAGGAACCAACATGAAGCATAGGAAGAAACTGACCGCCACCGCAGCAGCCGCCCTGCTGGCCGGAGCCCTCACCGTCTCCGCGGCCGCCGCCGGACTCAGCCATACCGTGGCTCCGGGCGACACCATGTGGAAGCTGGCGGTCCGATACCAGGTGGGCACCGGCGAGATCATCGCCGCCAATCCCCAGGTACAGAATCCCAACCTCATCTACCCCGGCCAGGTCCTGTCCATCCCCCAGGTGGCGGACGCCGTGCTGCAATACGAAAGCGAGGTAATCCGGCTGGTCAACCAGGTCCGGACGGAAAACGGGCTGAAGGCCCTGTCTCCCAACTGGGAGCTGTCCCGGGTGGCCCGGTATAAATCCGAGGACATGGCCCGTAACGGCTATTTTTCCCACACCAGCCCCACCTACGGCACTCCCTTCCAGATGATCCGCGCCTTCGGCCTGAGCTTCCGCTCCGCCGGGGAGAATATCGCCTACGGCCAGCGGACTCCCGCCGCCGTGGTGGACGCCTGGATGAACTCCAGCGGCCACCGGGCCAATATCCTCAGCGCCTCTTACACCCAGATCGGCGTGGGGTACTGCTCCGACGGACGCTATTGGACGCAGATGTTTATCGGTTAACCGCCCTGCCCGTCCAGATTCCGATTGACACCCCGGCTCTGAGCCGGTATAATGCAGAGAGACTGGCTCAGGCGTGTTCCGTGCCGCCATACAGCCGTACACTTGAGCTTTTCCGGAAAGAAAGGAGCCGCTTATGTCTGTTTCTCAGGTTTATTTTACCGATTTTCATACCCCGGCCTATGGCGACAGCCTGCCCACCAAGCTGCAGAAGCTGCTGAAAAAGGCCGGCATCGGCCAGATCGACATGGATGGAAAATTCGTCGCCATCAAGATGCACTTCGGCGAGCTGGGCAATGTCAGCTTCCTCCGCCCCAACTACGCCCGGGCGGTGGTGGACGTAGTAAAGGCGCTGGGAGGCAAGCCCTTCCTCACCGACTGCAATACCATGTACCCCGGCAGCCGGAAGAACGCGTTGGAGCACCTGGAGTGCGCATGGCAGAACGGCTTTACCCCCCTCACGGCAGGCTGCCCCCTCCTGATCGGAGACGGGTTGAAGGGCACCGACGACGTGCTGGTGCCGGTCCGGGGCGGCGAGTACGTAAAGGAGGCCAAGATCGGCCGGGCCATCATGGACGCGGACGTATTCATCAGCCTCACCCACTTCAAGGGCCACGAAATGACCGGCTTCGGCGGGACCATCAAGAACATCGGCATGGGCTGCGGTTCCCGGGCCGGCAAATGCGAGCAGCACAACAACGGAAATCCTCAGATCGATCCCGAACTCTGCCGGGGCTGCAAGCGCTGCCAGCGGGAGTGCGCCAACGAGGGTCTGGTCTTCGATGAGGCCGCCCGGAAGATGACCGTGGACCTGGAACACTGCGTGGGCTGCGGCCGGTGCCTGGGGGCCTGCAACTTTGACGCCATTTCCTTCGCCTCCTCCAACGCAGTGAAAGTCCTCAACTGCCGCATGGCGGAGTATACCAAGGCCGTGGTGGACGGGCGGCCCCAGTTCCATATCTCCCTGGTGGTGGACGTGTCCCCCAACTGCGACTGCCACGGGGAAAACGATGTGCCCATCCTGCCCAACCTGGGCATGTTCGCCTCCTTCGACCCCCTGGCCCTGGATCAGGCCTGCGCAGACGCCTGCCTGGCCGCCGCGCCCCTGCCCGGCAGCCAGCTTGCCAGAAACCTGTCCACCCCCGGCTTCCATGACCACCACGACCACTTCGTCAACTCCACCCCGGAATCCGAGTGGCGCTCCTGCCTGGAGCACGCCGAGAAGATCGGCCTGGGCAGCAGGGCCTACGAGCTGATTGCCATCTGACGCCGCTCTGTACGAATTTCTCAATACGGCAACAAGCAGCCCCGGAGAAGCATGCTTCTCCGGGGCTCTGCGCGATTATCAACCGCGTTAACTATAGGATTCCTTCAAATGCACCGTCCAGCCCTCGAACCCGGAAAAAACATGGGAGGGCGCTGGAGACATCCCCTCCACCACCCCCGGGTGGGTCAGCACAGAGTAATTTTTAAAGCACACCGGCGCAATGGGCATAGCCGTCTGCAGATGCCCGCACAACCGCTGGGCCGCCACCTCCCGGTCCTCCGCCGCGGCAAAGCTCTGGAGCATCAGGTCGGTGGTTTCGCTGGCGTAGGCCCCGTAATTGAGCGCGCCCTCCGTCCCGATCAGGTCGGAGAGCTCCCAGTCCGCTGTCAGCCGCACCTCGCCGAAATACAGGTCGAACTCCCCCGCCTCCAGGGCCGCCAGGTACTCCTCCCAAGGCAACTCCGCCACGGTGATCCGCCAGTCCAGCAAAGACAGCCGCTCCGCAATAAACCGTGCGCTGGAGGCCCGGAAGCCCCCGCCTCCGCAGACCAGCAGGGTCAGCTCCTTCCGCTCCCCAGTGTCCTGCCCGGCGGCGCGGAGGGCAGCAAGCGTCTCCTCCTCGCTGTACGCCGCCTCCATCTGGGTGGGATACAGGGACGACAACGGCGAAATCGGGAACTGCGCCGCTGCGGCCAGCCGGACCAGCTGGGCGTCCGCCAGGGTTTCCCGGTCGATGCCCTGGCTGAACAGCCGGCGCAGAGCCGGGTCGGCGAACAGCCGCCCCTCGGCGGTATTGAAGCCGATGAACTGCATGACCGCGGTAGGCTGGCTGTTCGCCTGGGCCTGTCCGTCGGTCAGGGCGGGGTCGCTGGTGGGGTCCACCGACAGCAGCTCGACCTGCCGGGTGGAAAAGAGGTACAGGGCCGTTTCCCGGTCCTTGGCGTGGAGCAGGGGAATGGTTTCCAGCGGCAGGTCCTTTCCCTGCCACCAGTCCGCCCGCAGGCGCAGACATTCCTCCCCCTTGTCAAACACATAGGGCCCCGTTCCCAGAGGTACCATTTCCACGGCAGAGGACCGCTTGACAATAGGGATGTCCAGCAGCGCAGGCAGGCCCCGGTTGGGGGCCGCCAGGGTAATGACCACCTGCCCCGTCCGGCTGGCCGCAACGGCGGCCACGTTCCGTAGGCGGTAAGCGTACCGCTCCGACTCTCTGGCCCGCAGAAGGGCCTCCACCACATCCCGGGCGGTAAGGGCGGAGCCGTCGGAGAAGGTCACCCCCTCCCGCAGATACAGCGTGCAGACCAGTCCCGACTCGTCCCACTCCCAACTCTCGCACAGCAGGGGCAGGGGCTGAAACTGCCCATCCAGCCGAAACAGCGGCTCATACAGCAGGGACGCCGCCGTCTCCTGGACGCCCTCGCCGCAGGCAATCGGGTCCAGGGTCTGATCCCGGTAGTAGGGAAGGGAAAAGGCGGCGGGATACTCCGGCTCCTCCGGCGGTACCTCCTCTTCCTCCGGCTCCTCCGGCAGGAAGGGCTGGTAGCCCTCCCAGACCTCCTCCGGCTCCGCCAGTGCGGCACAGCCGCTCAGCAGCAGCGCTGCCAGCAGTGCCGCCAGCAGCCGCCTCACCCCCGTACCTCCGGCCGCAGCCCAATGAGGGCGCCCTGGACGCCCCGCCTGTCCCCGGCAGCCCGGTGGCTCCAATAGAGGTCCGTATGGCAGGCGGTGCAGGCGGGACAAACGTCTATATGCGCCTCCCGGACCCCTGCCTCCCGCAGCCGCCAGGCGTTGACAGCCTTCAGATCTACGGTCCATTTTTTTCCCCTGGGCCTGATATACGCCTCCACGCCGCTGCCGAATGCCTTCCGCATGGCGTCGGGCACATCGTCGTGCGTCTCGAAGCAGCAGGGGCCGATGCCCGCGCCGATGGCAATGCGGATATCCTCCGGCCTCGCGCCGAAGAGCCGTCCCATTTCTCCTACCGCCTTAGCCGGCAGGTCCAGAGCAGTGCCACGCCAGCCGGCGTGGACCGCACCGATGGACGCCGTCACCGGGTCGTGGAACAGCAGGATGATGCAGTCCGCCGAAAAGACCATCAGGTCCAGCCCCGGCTCATCGGTCACCAGGGCATCAGCGGTAAAATCAGTCCTAACGAACAGTCCCTTGCCGCGGTCCGCGGCGGTCACATGGCGGACGGTGTCCTCATGGACCTGCTGGGACTGGACCACGTTTTGGACATCCGTCCCCAGGGCCTGGCAGAACCGGCGGTAATTTTCCAGCACGCTTTCCCGGCTGTCCGGGTCCGGGCCGCTCCCCCGGAAGTTCAGAGAGGCTCGGTACCCCTGGCTGACGCCCCCCAGGCGGGTGGAGAAGCCGTGGCGGATGGCGCCGTTCTCCAGAATATCTGAGGTATGATAGACAAGTTCACCGTGTTGATGGGTCAAAAAAGCCATGGATTCCTCCTGGATTCAACCGACATGGGTATTCCATTTCCTGCAGGCGTCCGCGATCTCCACAACCGTCTCTTCCGGACAGTCCACAGGCAGCGGGATGGCGAGCCCCGCCTCTCGTCCGTACCGCTCCAGCCGCGCCGGCAGTCCCTCCAGGTCCATCCCCGGGCGGTAGAGGTCCTCGGTGTAGTCCTCCACGCCGTAGACCTCGAAGGGCCAGGAGAGGTCCTTCCAATCAAAGACCCGGGCCTGGTCGCAGGTGAGGTGGGCGTCCACGCAGACGCAGTCCAGCTCCAGAATCACCTCGCACCAGTGTCCCACCGTAATGACAGGAACCGGGAAGAGCTCCACCCGGTATTCCCCGTCCCGAACGGAGCCGTGGAGGTTGTACCAGCCCCACCGGGCGGTGTAGCCGGCCTCAGCCAGGGCCTTGCCGATGGACTGGACCCGCCGGTACAGCTGTTCATATACGCCGTTGAGCGTTTCCCAAACTCCCATACTCACGCATCCCGTCCGCAGCAATGCTTATATTTCTTCCCGCTGCCGCAGGGACAGGGGTCGTTGCGCCCTACCTTCTGCACCCGGCGGGGCTGTTTCTTCACAGTGCCGTCCCCCCGGCCCTCGGTGATGCCGGTGGCAACACGCTCCCGCTTGACCTCCTGGTTGGTCTTCAGCCGCACGGAGTACAGCCGCCGGACCGTCTCCTCCTGGATGGCGGAAACCATCTCCTCAAACATATGCAGGCTTTCCCGTTTATAGGCGTCCACCGGATTGGACTGGGCATATGCCTGGAGCCGGATTCCCTGGCGGAGGTCCTGCATGGCATCGATGTGGTCCATCCAGTATTCGTCCACCACCCGCAGCATGATGACCCGCTCCAGCTCCCGCATATCGGGGATGTTGGGCGTCGTCTCCTTGGCCTTGGCAATCTCCGCCTCCTTGGCTGCGTAAGTCTCCATGGCCTTGTCGGTAAAGAGGCGGACAAACTCCTCCGCATCGGTCTTTTCCACCTCCTCGGGGGTCAGCTTCACCGCATACTTGGGGAAGAAGGTCCCCTCCAGGGAGGCCATCATGGTCCGGTAGGCGTCGTTTGTGAGCCGTTTGCTCTCGCCGAAGGCGGACTGGACCGTATTGGCGATCATGTTGGAAATGAAATTGGCGATATCGCTCTGGAGGTCCGCGCCGTCCAGCACGTTCTTGCGCTGGCCGTAGATGATCTCCCGCTGCTTGTTCATGACGTCGTCGTACTCCAGGGTGCTCTTTCGGGACTGGAAGTTCCGGGACTCCACGCTGGTCTGGGCGTTCTCAATGCCCTTGGTGAGCATTTTGCTCTCAATGGGCATATCCTCCCCCAGGTCCATTCGCTCCATCAGCCCCGTGATCCGATCTCCGCCGAACAGGCGCATGAGGTCGTCGTCCAGGCTCAGATAGAACCGACTCTCGCCGGGGTCCCCCTGTCGGCCGGCGCGGCCCCGGAGCTGGTTATCGATACGGCGGGAGTCGTGGCGCTCGGTGCCGATGATGAAGAGGCCTCCGGCGGCCCGGACCTTCTCCGCCTCCTCCGCAATCTCCGCCTTGTACTTCTTCAAGCTGTCGGCAAACATCTGCCGGGCATCCAGGATCTCCTGGTTGTCGGTTTCGGCGAAACCGGTGGCCTCGGCGATGAGCTCATCGGTGAGCCCCGCCTTTCTCAGGTCGTTTTTCGCCAGGAACTCCGCGTTGCCCCCCAGCATGATGTCGGTGCCGCGGCCCGCCATGTTGGTGGCCACGGTAACCGCCCCCAGCTTGCCGGCCTGGGCCACGATCTCCGCTTCCTTCTCATGGTTCTTGGCGTTGAGGAGGTTGTGCTTGATGCCTGCCTTGGTCAGAAGCTTGGAGAGGGCCTCGTTCTTCTCAATGGACACCGTACCCACCAGCACCGGCTGCCCCTTGGCATGGCACTCCTTGATCTGCTCGATGACCGCCCGGTACTTGGCGGCCTCGGTCTTGTAGACCACGTCATGGTCATCCTGCCGGACCATGGGGCGGTTGGTGGGAATCTCCACAATGTCCAGCTTGTAGATGGCGCCGAACTCCTCCTCCTCGGTGAGGGCGGTACCGGTCATACCGGAGAGCTTGGTATACAGGCGGAAGTAATTCTGGAAGGTAATGGTGGCCAGAGTCTTGCTCTCCCGCTCCACCTTCACCCGCTCCTTGGCCTCGATGGCCTGGTGGAGCCCCTCGCTGTACCGGCGGCCGAACATGAGGCGGCCGGTGAACTCATCGACGATGATGACCTGTCCGTCCTTAATGACGTAGTCAATGTCCTTCTTCATCACGCCGTGGGCCTTGATGGCCTGATTGATGTGATGGTTGACGGTGGAATTCTCCGGGTCGGAGAGGTTCTCCAGGTGGAAGAACTCCTCCGCCTTGGCAATGCCCCGGGCGGTGAGTGTGGCGGTCTTGGCCTTCTCGTCCACCACGTAATCCGCGTCGATGTTCACATCCTCCTCGGCCTTCTCATCCGTCTCGGCGATGACCAGCTTCTTGAGGGGCCGGACGAACATTTCCGCCATGTCGTAGAGCTGGGTGGACTTGTCCCCCATACCGGAGATAATGAGAGGGGTCCGGGCCTCGTCGATGAGGATGGAGTCCACCTCGTCCACGATGGCGAAGTTGTGGCCCCGCTGGACCAGCTCTCCGGAATAGAGGGCCATATTATCCCGCAGGTAGTCGAAGCCCATCTCGTTGTTGGTGCCGTAAGTGATGTCGGCGGCGTATGCCTTCTGCCGCTGGGCCTTGTCCAGGCCGTGGACAATCAGGCCCACATCGAGTCCCAGGAACCGGTGGACCTTCCCCATCCACTCACTGTCGCGCTTGGCCAGGTAGTCGTTGACGGTAACGATGTGGACGCCCTTTCCCGTCAGGGCGTTGAGGTAGGCGGGGAGGGCGGCGGTCAGGGTTTTTCCCTCGCCGGTCTTCATTTCAGCAATGCGCCCCTGGTGGAGCACCACGCCGCCCACCAGCTGCACCCGGAAGGGCCGCTGGCCCAGCACCCGGACGGATGCCTCACGCACGGCGGCGAAGGCCTCCGGCAGGATGTCGTCCAGCGTCTCACCCTTGACAAGGCGGTCCTTGAACTCGGCGGTCTTGGCGGTGAGCTGGGCATCGGTCATAGCCTGGTATTCCGGCTCCATGGCCTCGATCTTATCCACGATGGGATAGATCTGCTTCAGCTCCCGGTCGCTGTAGGTGCCAAAAATTTTTGTAATCAAACCCATTATTATAACGCTCCTCTTTTGTAAGAGTGGAATGCACACAACAATACAATTTAATAGTATAACACACTTTTCCTGATTTGCAATGGGGAAAATGCGCACATCCCGGAAACCCTGGCACAAAAATCCATTTCCGCCATCACCTCCGCAAATCCCTCTTCCGTCCAAGTGCCTTTGGCGTTGGCACTACTAACGCACAAAAAGGGGCAGCTGCCCGATATATTACTTCCGAACCGAAAGATCGGAAGTAATATTTGCCATGTTTTGCGGTTGCCGCTGTTTACAGCGGCGAGCAAAACGGCTTGCATCAAATGTCTTATTTCCGAGCTTTAAGCGCGGAAATAATATAAGCGCACAACTGTGCGAACTGGGAATTACCTTGGACAGCAAGAGCGTGGACGGAAAAAGCAACGAGATCCCTGGGGTGCAGGAGCTGCTGACGGACTAAGACATCAGCGGCTGTATGGTTGTGGCTGATGCACTGAATTGTCAAAAAAAGACTGCACAAGCAGTTATTGAGGGAAAAGGGGACTATCTGCTTAGTGTAAAAGACAATCAGGCAGCCTTGGAGACAGATATCGCAGACTATGTGCAGGACCCTAATTTACGAAAAAACATGGGCACAAATGTCCAAAAAGAGAAAAACAGGGGCAGAATTGAGACGCGAACAGCATTTGTTACCGGAGATATTGGATGGATTCCCGA
>VSNB01000104.1 GCA_009774055.1 Clostridiales bacterium | reverse complement strand
TCTGGTCAGCCACCCTCTCACTCCGTTGCGGAAGGCGCAGTTTACCCAGGTGAGCGACCTACCTGCGGCGTGAGCCGCAGCAGGTAGGTCGGGAGTGCGGGACCATATCGTTTTATGAAAAAAATAAATAACACAGAACGATATGGTATTCAAGAATGCCTGCGTGTATCTTAAATTATGTATATTATAGAAAGGATGATTTCCTGTCATGAAAAACAAACTTCTCGCGTTGCTGGCGGCGTTGCTGCTGAGCGTCTCCCTGCTCCCTGCCCAGGCCCTGGCGGCCTCTGACCCGGACCCTGTCGAGCCCCCTGTTATCACGGAACCCGAAGAGCCGGGTGATCCTGAGAATCCCATCGTTCCGTATTCTGCTCCGTTGCCTGAGGAGCCAGGTTTTCCAGATAGAGATCATTAAAAAGAGAATTCTGGTCCCAAACGTTCCTTGGCATCCCGTTCCAAATTTAATCTATCGCTGTCATTTCCGACTGCTTTGTAGATGTGATAGGCGGAGCGATAATATTCTTGGCAACGCGCATGTTCACCTTTATAAAAATAGCAGCTACCCAGCAAGTGTATCAATCCAGGTAGGAACTGATAATGCGCGTACTCAGCGCAGGCTTTCTCACCCAATTCTGCGACCTCAATAGCATCATCATAGCGGCCTACTAGGAAAAGCGCATGGGTGTAGTTGTGTGCAACCAAAGCAAATTTTCCGGCATACCGGGACATTTCTGAATAGTGTTTTTGCACATATTTAAGCAATTGACGATAAATGTCAATTGCTTTTTTGAGTTGTCCCATCTCTGCGTAAGTTGCAGCAATCTGATTCAGCAAGGTAGTTTCCTCCATAGTATACAGGCCAAGATTGATTTCTTCCAGGTCAAGGTTGGGAACCGTGGTACGCAGAGCTTCCAGCAGAATATCCAGTTTTTCTTCCGGGCTATAGGGACCGTCTGGTTTGCCGAAAGAGACTTTTATACTCAAGATGTACTGGCGAATAAGCCGCTCGTCCGTTCCTGCAAGGTTCTGTAATGTCTCCAGTTTCATCAAAGCCTCTTCTCGGATCATTGGCTTATCCTCTGCTGCGGCCCGATAAAACCGGATTGTGTCGGCACAAATCTCATCCTGCAGTGTCCGGATTTCCATTTCCGTTGGACTCAACAGGGCAAAATACCGGTCATCCGGCAGGCCCAGCCGGTGGAGAAAGGCGCGGATGCGCTCGTATGAGGGCGTCTGTTTACCGTTTTCCATCCGGGAAATAGTGATGGGCTCACAGATTCCCTCGCATAACTGCTCCTGTGTAATTCCCTGCCTCAGTCACTCCCGCTTGATGTACTCGCCTAAAGATAGCTCCTGCATAAGGCTGCCTTCCTTTCTGTTATCTTGAACGATATTTCCATTATGTTGTACTTTCCTCGCTAAGTCAAGAGTTTAACGACTCGTTCAGTGTTATTTTTTTAAAACAACAAACGATATGGACATTCCGGCCAGCGCGTGTCATGCTGGTAATGACAGCGGGGACACCCTGGCGATGCACCGTCCCGGCGTTGCGTACGAGAAAAAAGACGGGACGTACATTGCGGGGAGGAACGCTATGGCTTACTATTTGAGGAAAAATTGGAAAAAGATCGTGCTTCCCTGCCTTCTTACGATCCTGACCAGCGGCGCGTTCTCCCTCTGGCAGCTGGGTCTGCTGTATGCCCTGGATGCGGCGGTCCGCCTGGAGCAAAAAGAGCTCATGGTCTGGATCGGGGGCGAGCTGGCGGTCATTGCTTTGTACTATGCCCTTCGCGCCTTGAAAAGAACGGCAGAAGTCCGGGCGATCCGGGAACTGAGCCGGCAGGTCCAGAACGACCTGGCCCTGTCCATGGACGCCGGCCTCAGCCGGGACGCGGAGCAGTCCCGCCTCCAGCGGACGCTCGGCCGCACGCTCTGGGAGAGCTTTTTCGGCTGCATCGGCGGTATCGCGGGGGCTGTGTGCAATATGGCCGCCCTGCTCTCCCTGCACTGGATTGTCCTGGCGGCGGGACTGATTTCCACGGCGGCCGTGCTGACGCTGCCCAAACTGCTGGGAAGGCTGCCAGGACGGCTGGGGGAAACCGGCGGTATTTGGGCGGTCGGCTTCGTCAGCAGCGCGATGATCCTTTTCCAGATAGCGGCAGCGGCGGTTCCTGCCATGCAGGGGGAGGCGATGCTGGGCGCCGCAGGCGCAGCTATCTTGACCAGCGGCATCACCAGCGGCCTGCAGAGCGCGGCGGTCTGCCGTGCGTCCCTGGCCTCCGCCGGGCCCTGCTTCGCCCGCATTGCTGTCCGCAGCGGGGATGCCTGAGCCGGCCGGTATCCGACACAAACGCAAAATCCCCTTCGGGAGCAGGTTCGGCTCCCGGAGGGGATTTTTTGCGCGGGGATCACTTCTTCATGAATTTTGCCAGCAGCCGGCAGACCTCCCGGACGTCGATGGGCTTGGCTACGTGGGCATTCATCCCTGCGTCCAAACACTTTTTTACGTCCTCGGCGAAGGCGTCGGCGGTCATGGCGATGATGGGAATGGTCTTGGCATCAGGATGGGCCATGGCGCGGATGGCGTAGGTGGCCTCGTAGCCCGTCATCACCGGCATCCGCAGGTCCATCAAGATGGCATCGTAATACCCCGGCTGGGCGGCGGTGAATTTGTCCACGCAGATCTGACCATTCTCCGCCCAGTCCAGCTCCAGGCCCTCGGCGGTGAGCAGCTCCTCGGCGATCTCCCAGTTGAGCTCGTTGTCCTCCGCCAGCAGGATTCGCCGGCCGGCCATCTGCCGCCGGATCTCCAGGTCCCGCTCCTCTTCCTCCACCTCGACCTCGGGCATGATGTAGGGCTTCAGCCCGTAGAACAGGGTGGATTTGAACAGGGGCTTGGATATGAAGCCGGTAATGCCGGCGGCCTTGGCCTCCGTTTCGATCTCGCTCCAGTCGTAGGCGGAAATCAGCAGAATGGGGAAGGCGTTCCCGTAAAGCCGCCGGATCTCCCGGGCGGCGGTAATGCCGTCCATCCCCGGTAGCTTCCAGTCCAGCAGGATAATCTGATAGTCGTCCCGCCGTTCCCGCCGCTCGGCCACCAGCTTGATGGCGCTCTCCGCGTCCAGGGTCCAGTCCGCTTGGACGCCGATGGACTGGAGGGAGGCGACGGTGCTTTCGCAGAGCTGCTTGTCGTCGTCCACCACCAGCATCCGCCAGGGAGGCAGTACCATATCGGCCTCCGCGACCTCCGCCTTTTCCAGGTCCAGGATGATCCGGAATTCCGAGCCCTTCCCCAGCTCGCTGTCCACCTCGATGATGCCGCCCATGGCGTCCACGATGTACTTGGTGATCGCCATGCCCAGGCCGCTGCCCTCGGTCTTGCGCACCCGGGCGTTGTCCTCCCGGACGAAGGACTCGAAAATGCGCGCCTTGAATTCCGGGGTCATGCCAATGCCGGTGTCGGCGATGTGGAAGTGGATGCGGATGAAGTCCTCGCCCTTCTCCGACGGCTCCTCGTACATCGCCACGTGAATCTGCCCCTCCTCGGGGGTGAACTTCACCGCGTTGCCCAGGATGTTCAAAAGCACCTGGTTGAGCCGCACGCTGTCGCAGCAGACGTTTTCCGTGGTAATGTCGTGGATGAATACGTCAAACTGCTGCCGCTTGGAGCGGACCTGGGGCTGGACGATGCCTACGATGGCGTCCATGACCTCCCGCAGGGACACCTGATCCATGCTGAGGGTCAGCTTCCCGCTCTCGATCTTGGACATGTCCAGCACGTCGTTGATCAGTCCCAGCAGATGCCGCCCCGACAGGGAAATCTTTCGCAGGCAGTTCTGCACCTGCTGCATGTCGTTCAGATTGGCCGTGGCGATGGCGGTCATGCCCACGATGGCGTTCATGGGGGTGCGGATGTCGTGGGACATGTTGGAGAGGAACTCGCTCTTGGCTCGGTTGGCCTGCACGGCCTCCCGCCGGGCCTGGTCCAGCTCCGCCATCTGCTGGCGCATCATTCGGAAGACCCGCAGGAAGATGAGCGCCAGGGCCAGCAGGATGCTGCCGCCCGCGCCCAGGGCCAGATGAATCCATTGGGCGCTCAGGCGGGATATCTCCGCGTCCATCGTGCTGTAGGGCAGCACCACAACCAGATACCATTCGGAGTAGGCCAGCTTGGTACAGTGGAGGTGCCGCCGCCCGCCGTCGGCCATGGTCACCACCGCCGCGTAATTGTCTCCGGCGTCCATGGCGGCCTGCAGCTCCTCGATCCGCGCCCGGGCCGTCCCCGGGGCCAGCTCTCCGTCCAGCCGTTCAAAGTAATTCTCCCGGAACGCATCCCCGCTGCGGATGACGAAGGTGCCGTCCCGGCGGATGATATAGGAATAGACAAGGGAGTCCACAGCGTTGAGGGACAGGGTATCGCTGATGTAGTCCGGCGGCAGGCCCGCCACCAGGGCGGTGCAGACCTCCCCGCCCTCCATGGCATATGTGCAGGACGCGGCCATAAGCACGACCTTTTCCCCGGTCTGGTCTGTGCCGACGGCCACCTTGCTCTCCCCCTGGTTCAGGGACCCCAGGAAGGGCTCCTGGTCGGTGACCTCCAGCTCGCCGCCGTAGAGGGGTACGTATTTCCCGGATTCGGAGTACAGGCCCAGGTAGTCGAAGCCTCTGGCCTGGGCGCTGTAGATCAGGTCGTCCCGCAGCTCATCCGGGGACGCGCTGTCGGGCGCGTGGGTCTGTACCAGGGCTTCCACCTGCTTCAGACGCAGGTCGATGGTGGTGGCAAAATGGAGCGAAATGCGCTCGCTCATGCCGTCCATGTAGATTTTTCCCACCTCGCCGATGGTTTCCGCGCTGCGCTGGTTCATGTACACCGCCAGAAAGGAAAAAACGCCGGCGGTCAGAATGAACAGCAGAATCAGGCTGATGGTAAGAAATTGAATGGTCGTGGTCTTTAATTTCGTATGCATCCGGCGGCGCCTCCCCCTTGTACCGGCCGCGCAGGGCCGCGCTTTCTCATAGACCGTTGGATGTCTGGTATGTCCGGATGGCTTCCACGGTCTGCTTGTAATCCACAGCTACCTGCTCCGCCAGGGCGGGAGCCTCGGGGGTGAAGCCGTTGCGCAGCGCCTCGCTGAGCTGGCTGCTGGACTGATAGAGGACGGTGAAGCCCAGATTCTGGCACACGCCCTTGATGGTGTGGGCCGCCCGGAATGCCTCGGCGTAGTCCTCCGCCTCCATGGACCGGACCAGCAGGTCATAGCTGCCGTCGTTTAAAAATTTCAGTACGAATTTCTGCACCATCCGTTCGGTGGGCAGGCGGCTCGTCACGCCCGCGTAGTCGCCGCCCATAGCGGCATAGCATTCCTGCAGGGTCATCAGTCGTCCTCTCCTTTCCCCTCGCCGCCGTCCTGCCCGGCGGGGTCCGCGCTCCCCTCAATGGGGGAGATCACCGAGAGCATGTCCCGCATGCTCTCATCGTAGTAATCGTATCTGCCCCGGCCGGACCGCTTCACCCGGTAGAGGGCCTGGTCCGCCGCATGGAACATGGTTTCATAGTCGGTGCCCACCACCTCCGTGCGGGCAATGCCCATGCTCAGTGAAATGGGGAATTGCTCGTAGGCGCTGTCGGAAATGGTGTGGTAGATCCGGGAGATAATGGGGTCCAGCTCTCCCCGGTACTCCAGGAACAGCAGGAACTCGTCCCCGCCCACCCGGGCGGCGATATCCGCGCCGCGGATGCTCTCTCGCAGCTTATCCGCCAGGAATTTCAGCACCTCGTCGCCGAAAATATGTCCGAAGGTATTGTTGGCGTTCTTAAAGTAGTCCAGATCGAAGATGGCCAGGGCGAACTGCCCGTCGGGCCGGCCCTCCACCCGCTCCTCGATCCGTTTCTTGGCGCTGACGTGGTTGAGCAGGCCCGTCAGCGGGTCGTGGGTGGCCATCCGCTCCAGGGCGGCCAGCTTCATTTGGGAGTCGTGGATATCCACGGCCTTGCCGATGGCGCCGGTGTACTGGGGCGGCTCCTCGGCGTTCCAGGTGGCCCGGGCAATGATCCGGCACCAGCGCTCCTCCCCGTTGAGGGTAATCTTGCACTCGTAGCGGATCACCGGCTGGGCCGGGGTGGTGTTCCGCAGGGCGTGGGCCAGTCCCTCCATGTCCCCGTCGCTGAGAATGTCCCGGACCTTGTCGCTGCCGTGGGGCTCCATCACCGTCTCCTTCAGCCCCAGACGGTTGGCGCCCCAGGCATTGAGGGTCACCATGGAGGGATCGGCGGTGTACTCGAACTGGATCTCCTGGCTCATGGCGGCGAAGAAGCTGTATTTCATCCGCTCGTGCTCCAGCAGCTGGAGGGTCCGCTCGGAGGCGGAAAGCTCCTCGTAGTGGTGCATTTCCTGGGCCACGGAGCGCATTTCCATCTGGGCGGTGCGCTCGCCGCTGCGGTCCTCCAGCTCCTCGGGCAGCTGGGGGGCCACCTCCGTAAGAATCTCCAGCAGCAGCGGGTTGAAGGCCCCGCACTCCCCCTTCAGGATCATTTCCACCGCCTTCTCATGGGGGAAGGCGGGCTTGTAGACCCGGGGGCTGGTCAGCGCGTCGTACACATCGGCCAGGGCCACGATCTGGGCGGAAATGGGGATGCCGTCCCCCTTGAGCCCATCAGGGTAGCCCCGCCCGTCCCACCGCTCGTGGTGCCAGCGGCAGATGTCCCGGGCCACCTTCACCAGGGGGCCGGAACCCTGGACGGGAACGGCCTCCATCATGTCCGAGCCGATGACGGTGTGGCGCTTCATGATGGTGAACTCCTCATCGGTAAACCGGCCGGGCTTGTTGAGAATTTCCCCGGGAATGGAGATTTTGCCCACGTCGTGGAGGGCGGAGGCGGTACTGATGAGGGTGATGTCCGAGGGGGAGAGGGGGTAACGGTCGGTCTTAATGACCAGCCGCCGCAGCAGCAGCTCCGTCAGGGTGCGGATATGCACCACATGCTGGCCGCTCTCGCCGTTGCGGAATTCCACAATATGGCTGAGGATGTCGATCATAAGGGAGCTCTGCCGCTCCCGCTCGTAGATCTGGTCGGCCACCATGCCCACCAGCTTTTTCTGCTTGGCGTACAGCAGGGTGGTGTTGACCACCCGCCGGTGGACGACCAGGGCGTTGAACGGCCGTGTGATAAAATCGGTGACGCCCAGGTTGTAAGCCCGCTCGATATGGGCGGGGGCGGTTTCGGCGGAAATCATGATGACGGGAATATCCTCAATGGCGTTATTCCGGTTCATGACGGTGAGCACCTCGAAGCCGTCCATCTCCGGCATGACGATGTCCAGCAGGACCAGGTCGATCTCCGTGCGGTACTTCTGGATGGCGCTGACGGCTTCCAGGCCGTTTTCCGCCTCCAGGATCTCATACTCGTCTCCCAGCATGTCTGCCAGGATGGAACGGTTCATCTCTGAATCGTCAGCGATCAGAATTCGCTGTTTGCGTGTTTGTTCTCTGTTGATGGAAGTCACATCCCTTCTCAAGCGGTGGAATCTCCCGCAAAATCTGCGGGCGCCACAGGGTATAGACGCGGCTCATATATTATAGCAGACTTTTTCCCTCACGGCAATAAATTTTTCGGGAAATTGGAGGAAGGCCCCGCCGCCGTCTGACAGAGCAAAAATCCCGCGGAGACGGACGGCGTCCGTCCCCGCAGGACAGGCTGTCAGATCAGCCGCATCTGGTCCCCGTCCTCTTCCCTGACCGCCGCGCCGGCGGCGGGGATGGAACGGCAGCGGTAGCGGGCCAGATTGGTGATGGGGCTCTCCTCCAGGGGCATGACCTGGTGGAGCTGGTACTTGGGCTTCAGGGTCATGACCTGGACCCCTTGGGTGGTGCGGGTGGTCTTGGGGGAGAGGAGGGCTGTGTTGAAGATCAGGGCCCTGGGCTCGGTGGAGTACAGGGCCAGCTCCCGGTCCTCCGTCAGGTGCAGCAGGGCCGCCAGGGGGCTCTTGCCGCTGTAGGCCCCGGTGAGCTTCCGGCGGTTGGAGGTGGTGGCGTAGGCGCTGAGGTCCACCCGCGCCGCCTTTCCGTTTTCAAAGAAGAACAGCAGGGCCCCGGAATAATCCCCCGGCAGGACCATGCGCACCACGCTCTCGTCCTGGTCCATGCCCAGCTTGGAGGGCAGGTAATCCCCCAGGACGCTGGCCTTGCTGTCGTCAAACTCGCTCAGGCGGCATTTGTACACCTGCTGGCGGCTGGTGAAGAACATGACCTCCGCCTTGTTGGTCGTCTCGAAGGACTGACTGGGGCCGTCCTCCTCCTTGTACTTCTGCACGTCTGCCATCCGCAGGGACTGGGGGGTAATCTTCTTAAAGTACCCATGGCGGGAGAGGAAGAGGGTGACGGGGTAGTCGGGGATATCCTCCTCCTCGCTGTAGGCGGTAATCTCGTGCTCGTAGACGATGGCGGTGAGGCGGGGCTGGGCGTACTTCTTCTTCACGTCCCCCAGCTCCTGGATGATGACCTTCCTGATCCGCCCGGGATTGCCGGCCAGATCCTCCAGGTCGTCGATCTCGTCCCGGAGGGCCTCCTCCTCCCGGACCCGCTTGAGGATATACTCCTTGTTGATGTTGCGCAGCTTGATCTCCGCCACGTACTCCGCCTGGACCTGGTCGATGCCGAAGCCGATCATCAGGTTGGGCACCACGTCGGCCTCGCCCTCCGTCTCCCGGATGATCTTGATGGCCTTGTCGATGTCCAGAAGGATGCGCTTGAGGCCCTTGAGGAGGTGGAGCTTGTCCTTTTTCTTGTTGAGGGTGAAATACACCCGCCGCCGGACGCACTCTGTGCGCCAGGCGCACCACTCCTCCAGCAGCTCCCGGACCCCCAGGACCTTGGGCGTCCCGGCGATGAGGACGTTGAAGTTGCAGGAGATGGAATCCTGCAGCGTGGTGGCCCGGTAGAGCTTGGCCATGAGCTTGTCCGGGTCCACGCCCCGCTTGAGGTCGATGGCCAGCTTCAGGCCGTTCAAATCCGTCTCGTCCCGCATGTCGGAGACTTCCTTCAGCTTCCCGGCCTTGATCAGCTCCGCCACCTTGTCCAGGATGGCCTCCACGGTAGTGGTGTAGGGAATCTCGTAGATTTCCACCACGTTCTCGCTCTTCATGTACCGGTACTTGCCCCGGATGCGGATGGAGCCCTTGCCGGTGCGGTAGACCTCCTCCATAGCAGCCTGGTCGTAGACCACCTCCCCTCCGGTGGGAAAGTCGGGGCCCAGGAGGATGGAGGACAGGTCGCTGTCCGGATTTTTCAGATAGGCGATGGCGGCGTCGCAGACCTCGCCCAGGTTGAACCCGCACAGCTGGGAGGCCATGCCCACGGCGATGCCCTGGTTGGCGGATACTAAAAGGTTGGGGTAGGTGGTGGGCAGGAGGGCGGGCTCCTTCATGGTGTTGTCGTAGTTGTCCACGAAGTCCACCGCGTCCTGGTCCAGGTCCCGGAACAGCTCCTGGCAGATGGGGGCCAATTTCGCCTCGGTGTACCGGCTGGCGGCGTAGGCCATATCCCGGGAGTAGACCTTGCCGAAGTTGCCCTTGGAGTCCACGAAGGGATGGAGCAGGGCCCCATAGCCCTTGGAGAGGCGGACCATGGTGTCGTAGATGGGGCCGTCGCCGTGGGGGTTGAGGCGCATGGTCTGGCCCACGATATTGGCGGACTTGGTCCGGGCCCCGGTAAGGAGGCCCATTTTATACATAGTGTAGAGCAGCTTCCGGTGGGAGGGCTTGAAGCCGTCGATCTCCGGAATGGCCCGGGAGAGGATGACGGACATGGCGTAGGGCATGAAATTGGTTTCCAGGGTATCGGTGATCGGCTGCTCCAACACCTCGGCCCGCAGGCCGAGGACGTTGGGGTTATTTACTTTTTGTTTGTTCTCATCGGGAGTTTTCTTCTTTGGCATAGTTCTTAATCCTTTACTTCTTGCCGCCCCTGCGGGGCGGCGGAGGCTCTCATCTTATTTTAACTTCGCGCCTCGCCGGCGCGGGGGCCTTCTTTTCGCGCGAGCGAAAAGAAGCAAAAGGTCGCTCAAGGAACTACGTTCCTTGAGAATCCTCCTTCATTACGGGGGTTATTATTTACGCTCCGACGTACCCCGCTTGTTCTGTTTTAGTGTCTTCGTTGGTGCGCCAGTCTTCTGCGTCTACCCACGAGCACACTTCGGTGCCTACCGTCATACACGCTGAATCTCCCGAGGTTCTTTTCGGGAGCTCCGCTGTGTGATACGGTAGGGGCTGCCGTTGACGTCGCTGGTTAGACGCTTCGCCCAATACAAGGGAGCCGCCCGCATCA
>VSNB01000103.1 GCA_009774055.1 Clostridiales bacterium | reverse complement strand
ATTGTTCACGGCCACATCGAGTGGCCGCGAACAATCAATTATTCATGACCGCTCGATGCGGTCATGAATAATCGTTGGCGCGGGCCAAAAGTAGGCTGCCGTCCGGGCGCGGGAGCCCGGAGCTTCCAGAAAGAAGAGAAGCGGTCGCGGCCCGCAGGGCCGCAGATGAAATCCCGTTCGCCGCCTCCGGCGGCGAAGAGAAGATTATCTCCCGGTGGACCCGAATCCGCCAGCTCCCCGAGCTGTCTCCGACAGCTCGGAAACGACCTCAACCTCCGGACGGAGGACGGGAAGAATGAGCAGCTGGGCGATCCGGTCGCCCGGCTCCACCACATACTCCGTATCCCGGAAATTATGCAGCCCCACCCGCAGGGGGCCCCGATAATCGCTGTCAATGACTCCGATGCCGTTGGACATGGCTACGCCGTGGCGGATGCCCATGCTGCTGCGGACCGCCAGAACGCCCACACAGCCCTCGGGTATGGCGGCGGCGATCCCCGTGGGGATCAGCGCCTCCCCGCCCGCCGGCAGGACCGCCGGCTCATCAATGCAGGCGTGAAGGTCCAGCGCCGCCGCGCCGGCGGTGGCGTAGTAGGGTAGCGGGATGCTGTCCCCGATCTTGTCGGAGAGCGGTTTGATCTGAAGCTTCATAGGTGATTCCCTCTATAGACAGTATATATCTTCATCGGACCATACAAACCAAAAATTATTCTACACCCCGGTAAAAAAGGCCCCGGGTGTAGTCGCCGGGGACGTCCCCGCCCCGCCCCGAATAAAGGGCCAGGACGCGGCCGCACGCCGCCGGGCTCTCGGTGGTGAACCGGAGGTTGGCATAGCTCAGGCCGCACCGGCGGTAATCCGGCTTGTCCGCCAGGAACAAAACCTTGCCGTTTTCAATCTCACTGCGGCAGCCGAAGACCGGGAGGATGGGGAAACGCTCCCCCCGCCGGTCCGTCAGGGTATGTCCCGCCTGACAGGGGCCGCGGAGGTTCCCGGCCTGGCAGGCCAGGGCGTTGGATACCAGACAGTTTTCCGTCAGCATCAGCGGCAGGCGGCCGTAGACCACGGCCTCGCAGGGCAGGGGCTTGCGCAGGTCCCGGATCTGCTCATGGCGCAGCTCGAAGGACAGCGTGGCGCTCTTCAGTCCCCAGTCCCGGCATTGGGCCAGGGAGCGGCTGTTGAATACGTTCAAGGCAAAGCCCCCCCGCAGGGGCAGGCCGGTTTCCTCTCCCAGGGAAAGCTGGCCGAGATTTTGGACGCACAGGGAGGCGCAGCCCTGCGCCTTCGCCGCTTCCAGGAGGGACCGCAGTCCCGGCAGCTCACTGTCCTTGCAGATTCTGGGCAGGAGGACGGAGAATTCGATATTCCGGTCCCGGTGCGGCGCCAGGGAAACCTCCTTGATCCGCTCCGCCGGGAGGTAGACAATGGCAGGGGAGAGGTCCAGCAGGGCGTCCGTCAGCTGCTCCGGGCGGGACAAGGCGACGGTCAGGGCCGGCTCCGGAGCGGCGCAGGCGTCTTCCGGAGAGGGCGGCGCGGGGAGCTCCCGCCGGTCCGGCGGCCTGGTCCGCAGCTCGCCCAGGGCCTCCAGCCCGTCCCGGCGCAGGGCGTTCACCGCACTGGCGGGCAGGGAGAGGCCCGGGTCCAGCCGGACCTCCGCCACTTCCGCGCGGAAGGCCGTCCCGCCGGTCTTGGACAGGCGGGCGCGCACGTCCGCCGCCTCCAGCGGACGGCTGCGGGCCGGCTCCGGGACGGGGCCCAGGACCTCCGATGCCCGGCCCTCCCCGTCGGAGACGGCCAGCCGGACGGGAACGCCCTGGCGGATGTCGGCGGAGAAGCGGACCGGCACGGTCCGCAGGTCCTCCCGGTCATAGGCGGCCTTGGCCTCCCGGAACAGATCCCCGGGGTCCGGGGCGTCCTCGGGACGGGAGCCGAACATTTCCGGGCCTAAGCGGCCCCGCCAGTAGCCGTCGGTAAAGCCCTCCCGGGAGAAGGCCAGCTCCAGCTGGCGGCGCTCTCCGGCTGTGGGCTTCCGGTTTTCCTTCAGAAGGGCGGCGTAGATCCGGGTGACCACCGCCACGTATTCGGGCCGCTTCATCCGGCCTTCCAGCTTCAGGATGGATACGCCCATGTCCCGCAGCTCCGGCAGATGGTCCGCCAGGCTGGCATCCTTCAGGCTCAGGGGACGGCCCATCCTCCCGCCGTCGAAGCGGTAGGGCAGGCGGCAGGGCTGGGCGCAGGCCCCCCGGTTGCCGCTGCGCTGGCCGATGAGGGCGCTCATGGCGCACTGGCCGGACCAGCACATGCACAGGGCCCCGTGGGCAAAGACCTCGATGGCGATGGGGCTCCGGGCGCAGATGAACGCCGCGTCCTCCCGGCTCAGCTCCCGGCCCAGGACCACGCACCGCATTCCCAGCCGCGCCGCCTCCTCCGCCCCCGCCAGGGAGTGGACGGTCATCTGGGTGGAGCCGTGGAGGGGCAGTTCGGGGACTACGGCCCTTGCCAGGGCCACCAGGCCCCAGTCCTGGACGATGATCCCGTCCACGCCGCACCGGCTGGCCAGCCGCAGCAGCTCCTCCGCCTGGGGCAGCTCCCGGTCGGAGAGAAGGGTGTTCACCGTAAGATAGACCTTCACCCCCCGAAGGTGGCAGTAGGCCGCAGCCTGGGGCAGCTGCTCCGGGGTAAAATTTTCCGCGCCCCGGCGGGCGTTGAACCGGCCGCAGCCGAGGTACACCGCGTCCGCGCCGTTCTGGACGGCGGCGGTCATGGCCTCCCAGCGACCGGCGGGAGAGAGCAGTTCCATCACTTCTTCTGCTGGAGCTTCAGCAGCTGCCGCTTGCATTCGCCCAGCTCCGCCTTGGCCTTGTTGGCCTCGTCCAGATAGCCCTTGAGCTGGCGGCGGAGATTTTCCGCGGCGGCCTGCTGCTTGAGGAGCTCGTCGGCCAGATTGGCGGCGGCCAGCACCGCCGCGTCCATACGGCTGACCCGGCCGGGTGCCATGATGTCGGTCATTTTCTCGTCCACCAGTCCGGCTACCTTCTGCATGTAGGAGGGGCTGTCCTCGCTCATCAGGGTGTAGTCCGTGCCGCTGATTGTCACCGTGATTTTATTCGCCATCTTCATCTCGCTCCTTCTCCCCAAAAGTACAAGCATACATCTTATTAGTATAGCAGATTTTCCAGGAAAAGCAATCGGGATTTTGCCTCCCGGCGGAGGATTTTGCCAAAGCTCTTGCGGCGGCGGCACATCTGTGCTATAGTCAGGTAAACGCCAAGGGATCGCGTCGGTCCCTTGGAACCCCGGGGCGGCGCATCGCCGCAGGAGGCCGCAGGCGCGGCCTTGATTTACGCTTCATAGTGGCCAAGGAAGCCCTTTTCCGCCTGGTTCACTATGGGAGGAAAACCCAACGGGAAAACAGAAAGGCGGGCGTATTATGGAAGAGCTTTTGGAACGGTTATTGGAGGAGTGCCGTCCCTGCACCGGCGCGGGCAGGGTGGCGGATTACATCCCGGAGCTGGCGAAGGAGGACCCGGACGCCCTGGGCGTCTACGTCATCGGCAGCGAGGGGAAGCACAGCTGGGCGGGGGACTGCCGACAGAGCTTTACCCTGCAAAGCGTGGTCAAACCTGTCCTGCTGCTGCAGGCCCTGCTGGACAACGGGGCAGAGGCGGTGCAGAACCGGGTAGGCGTGGAGGCCACCGGCAAGCCCTTCGACGCCATCAACGCGGGGGAGCAAACCCTGGACAGCCGGCATATCAACCCGATGGTCAACATGGGGGCCATCGTCATGTGCACCCTGATCCGCGGCGGCAGCTATGAGGAGCGGTTCCAGCGGCTTCTGGAGCTGACGGGGCGGCTGACGGGCAACCCGGAGATCGGCATCGACGAGGCGGTCTACCGTTCCGAGAAGAGCCACGGCAGCAAAAACCGCTCCCTGGCCTATCTGCTCAAATCCTGCGGCCTCCTGGAGGATGACGTGGAGGAGGTGCTGGACTGCTACTTCCGGGCCTGCTCCATTCGGGTAGACTGCCAGGGGCTGGCCCATATGGGGGCTGTGCTGGCCAACCGGGGCCGGCTGCCGGATTCCGGCCAGAGGGTTTTTCCGGCCGCCCTGGCCCGGTATGTGAACGCGATCCTCATGACCTGCGGCATGTACGACGGCTCCGGCGAGTTCGCCATCCGGGTGGGCATCCCCGCCAAGAGCGGCGTGTCGGGCGGCATTATGGCCGTAGTTCCCACCCGCATGGGCATCGGCATCTACGCCCCCGCCCTGGACCGCAAGGGCAACAGCCTGGCGGGAATTCGGCTCCTGGAGCGGCTGAGCAGGGAGCTGTATCTGAGCATCTTTTAAGCCGGCCGGGGCTCCGCCGGCAAAAATGGTGCCTATGCGCAATTTTCCCCTTGACAAACCGGACAAGCTGTGCTAATTTATAGAAAACCGTTGAGGAAGTGTAAGTACATCCGGCAAGTACCCTTCAGAGAGCTGCGGAGCGGTGGGACCGCGGCGGGGATGGTCGGATCGAATGGGCTTTCGAGGGCAAACCGAAAGAGGGTCGAGTAGGTGCGCCGGAGGGGATCTCCGTTACCAAAGCCGGCGCGTGTTGGCGCGCACTGAGAGGGCGTAATTCATTACGCCAAGCCGGGTGGCACCGCAGAAGACATGTATCGCTTCTGTCCCAGCAGAGAAAGCTAGGGACAGGAGCGTTTTCTTTTGTCCCTCATCAAATGAAAAGGAGAACCACACTATGAGCGAGAACAAAATTCCCTACAAAATCTATCTCTCCGAGGACGAGATGCCCCGCGCCTGGTACAACCTCCGGGCCGACATGAAAAACAAGCCCGCCCCCCTCCTCAATCCCGCTACGCTCCAGCCCATGACCGCCCAGGAGCTGGAGGGCGTCTTCTGCGCCGAGCTGGTGAAGCAGGAAATGGATGACTGCACCGCCTATTTTGAGATCCCCCAGGAGATCCGGGACTTCTACAAGATGTACCGCCCCTCCCCCCTGGTCCGGGCCTACTGCCTGGAGGAGAAGCTCCAGACCCCGGCGAAGATCTACTACAAATTCGAGGGCAACAACACCTCCGGCTCCCACAAGCTCAACTCCGCCATCGCCCAGGCCTACTACGCCAAGCGGCAGGGCCTCAAGGGCGTCACCACCGAAACCGGTGCGGGCCAGTGGGGCACCGCCCTCTCCATGGCCTGCGGCTATCTGGGCCTGGACTGCAGGGTGTTCATGGTCAAGTGCTCCTATGAGCAGAAGCCCTTCCGCCGGGAGGTTATGAAGGTCTACGGCGCCTCCGTCACCCCCTCCCCCTCCGACACCACCAGCGTAGGCCGGAAGATCCTCGCCGAATTCCCCGGCGCCACCGGGAGCCTGGGCTGCGCCATCAGCGAGGCGGTGGAGACGGCGGTGAACAACCCCGGCTACCGCTACGTTCTGGGCAGCGTGCTCAACCAGGTGCTCCTCCACCAGTCCATCATCGGCCTGGAGGCCAAGACCGCCATGGACAAGTACGGCGTGAAGCCCGACATCGTCATTGGCTGCGCCGGCGGCGGCAGCAACCTGGGCGGCCTCATCGCCCCCTTCATGGGCGAGAAGCTCCGGGGGGAGGCGGACTACCGCTTCATCGCCGTGGAGCCCGCCTCCTGCCCCAGCTTCACCCGGGGCGAGTACCGCTACGACTACTGCGACACCGGCAGGGTGTGCCCCCTGTCGAAGATGTACACCCTGGGCAGCGGCTTCATGCCCTCCGCCGACCACGCCGGCGGCCTGCGGTTCCACGGCATGAGCAGCATCCTCAGCCAGCTCTACGACGACGGGCTCATGGAGGCCGTCTCCGTCCAGCAGGCCGACGTGTTCCAGGCCGCCGAGGACTTCGCCCGGGTGGAGGGCATCCTCCCCGCCCCGGAGTCCGCCCACGCCATTCTGGCCGCAGTCAGCGAGGCGAAAAAGTGCCGGGAAACCGGCGAGGAAAAGACCATCCTCTTCGGCCTCACCGGCACCGGGTATTTCGACCTGACGGCCTATGGGAAATTCCACAGCGGAGAGATGCACAGCGTCATTCCCACTGATGACGACATCGCCAGAAGCCTGGCCCAGCTGCCGAAGGTGCAGTAAAAACATAAATGGAGCTGTCAAAAAAGCCCTACGCAGGAGTTTTCGCCGAAGGCGAAAATAAATTTTAATCACCTTTCGGCGGCGTGTACGTCGAAAAAGTACTTTGCGGGCCGAACTCGGCCCGGTCCCCTTCCTCAAAAAAGTGGCTGCGCCACTTTTTTGACACGCAGAAATGGAGCTGCCCGGGAATCCCCGGACAGCTCCATTTTACACGTTTTCCCTCCCGCGCAGGCGGCAGTCAGCGGCGCGTCCACCGGCTACGCCATGCTGGGAGCCTCATTCGATTTCCCGAAAGCCTTCACGGCCTTGGCGTCCTGCGCCTGCCGCTCCTCGATGGCTTCCTTCAAAATCATGTCCTTGACCTTCATCAGGCGGGTAATGTTTCCGCGCTCGTTCTCCTCCAGCTTCATGGAGATATAGCGGATCTTCTGCTGGAAATCGGGGATCATCACGTACTCCAGGGCGTTGACGCGCCGCCGGGTCTTTTCGATGTCCTCGGCCAGCAGCTGCATGGTCTTTTCCACCTCCGCCAGCTCCAGCATATCCCGGAACACGTTGGAGAGCGACTCCAGCGCGGCGTCCAGCTCACCGGAGGTCTGGGCGAAGCCATAGGGATAGATCTCCGCCGGGTCCTCGTTTCTGGTGTGGAAGGCGTAGCGGGGCACGTTGACAGACATGATGTTCTGGAACGTCATATCCAGCTCCACACTCTGCTTGGGATACAGCAGCGCCTGCTCCAGCATCTCCGGACTCATGAGGGCGGAGGCCACGGTGAAGGCCGCGTTGGCCTCCTCCAGGCCCTGCTCCACCTTTTTGCGCAGCGCGCGGTTGCGCCGCACAATCTCCAGGAACTGCTTCATCAGCTCGTCCCGCTTATCCTTGAGGAGCTTGTGGCCCCGGGAGGCGGTCTTCAGCCGGCCCTTCAGCCGGTTCAGCTCCATTCTGGTGGGGTTTATCGTTGCTGAGGCCATCTGTTCACCTCTTTCCTAAATGTCGCGCCAAGCCTCAAGCCTTCTTGGGCAGGTACTTGTCGATCATATCCTGCTTGATGCGCTTGAGCTCGCTCTTGGGCAGGATGCTCAGCAGCTCCCAACCCAGGTCCAGCGTCTCGATGACGCTGCGGTTCGTCTCATAGCCCTGGGAGACGTAGCGCTTCTCAAACTCGTCGGCAAACTTGGCGTACAGCAGGTCCGTGGGGCTCAGGGCGGCCTCGCCCAGGATGGTCATCAGCTCCTTGGCCTCCTTGCCGGAGGCGTAGGCGGCGAACAGCTGGTTCATGGTGGAGGCGTGGTCCTCCCGGGTTTTGCCCACGCCCACGCCCTTGTCCTTCAGACGGGACAGGGAGGGCAGCACGTCCACAGGGGGATTGATGCCCTTGCGGAACAGCTCCTGGGAGAGGATGATCTGCCCCTCGGTAATATACCCGGTCAGGTCGGGGATGGGGTGGGTCTTGTCGTTCTCCGGCATGGTCAGGATGGGGATCATGGTGATGGAGCCGGGCTTGCCCAGCTGCCGGCCGGCGCGTTCGTACATCTGGGCCAGGTCGGTATACAGATAGCCGGGGTAGCCGCGGCGGCCGGGAACTTCCTTCTTGGCGGCGGAAACCTCACGGAGGGCCTCTGCGTAGTTGGTGATGTCCGTCAGAATGACCAGCACATGCATGCCCTTCTCAAAGGCCAGGTACTCGGCGGCGGTCAGGGCCATGCGGGGGGTGGAAATACGCTCGACCGCCGGGTCGTTGGCCAGGTTGGTGAAGAGCACCGTACGGTCGATGGCGCCGGTGCGCTTGAACTCGTTGACGAAGTACTCCGACTCTTCAAACGTAATGCCGATGGCGGCGAACACCACGGCGAAGTTGGAGGCGGAATCCCCCAGCACCTTGGCCTGGCGGGCGATCTGGGCCGCCAGCTGGGCGTGGGGCAGGCCGTTGCCGGAGAAGATGGGCAGCTTCTGCCCGCGGACCAGGGTGTTCAGCCCGTCGATGGAGCTGACGCCGGTCTGGATAAACTCGTTGGGGTAGTCCCGGGCAGCCGGATTGATGGGCTGGCCGTTGATGTCCAGGCTCTTCTCGGGCAGGATGGCGGGGCCGCCGTCGATGGGCTGGCCCATGCCGTTGAACACGCGGCCCAGCATATCGCCGGACACCGCCAGCTCCAGGGGGTGCCCCAGGAACCGGATCTTGGAGTCCCGCAGGTTGATGCCGGCGGAGGACTCGAACAGCTGGACCACGGCCTTGTCGCCGTTGACCTCCAGCACCTTGCAGCGGCGGATGCTGCCGTCGGAAAGCTCGATCTCGGCCAGCTCGTCGTAAGTGACGCCGTCAACCTTCTCCACCACCATCAGGGGGCCGGAGATTTCGTGTATGGTACGGTATTCCTTCATCATAACTGGTCACCCGCTTTCTCTGCGATCTCGGCGATCTCCCGCTCCATTTCTTCCGTGATGGCGGCGTACTCCTGGACGTACTTGTCGGCCTCCACGAACTTGGCGCGGCCGATCTTCTCCTTGGCGGGGATGTCCAGCATGGGGGCCAGAGGCGCGCCCTTGCCGATGGCGTCCCGGGCCAGCTTGTCGAAGTCCAGGATCATAGCCAGCATCCGCATCTGACGGTCGTGGCTGGAATAGCTGTCCACGTCCATGAAGGCGTTCTGCTGGAGGAAGTCCTCTCGGACCATCTTGGCGGTCTCCAGGGTCAGCTGGTCGCTGGGGGACAGGGAGTCCTTACCGACCAGCTGGACGATCTCGTTGAGGTTATCCTCCTCCTGGAGGAGGCTCATGGCCTTGTTCCGGTTCTCCATGAAGGCGGGGCCGAAGTGCTCATCGAACCAGGGCTTCATAGTATCCAGGTACAGGGAGTAGGAGTTCAGCCAGTTGATGGCGGGGAAGTGGCGGCGGTAGGCCAGGGAGGCGTCCAGGGACCAGAACACCTTGACGATGCGCATGGTGCCCTGAGAAACCGGCTCGGACAGGTCGCCGCCCGGAGGCGACACGGCGCCCACGGCGGTCAGGGAGCCCACCCGGTCCTCGCTACCCATGCACTGCACCACGCCGGCACGCTCATAGAACTGGGCCAGACGGGAGGCCAGGTAGGCGGGGTAGCCCTCTTCGCCGGGCATCTCTTCCAGACGGCCGGACATCTCGCGCAGGGCCTCGGCCCAGCGGGAGGTAGAGTCGGCGATGACGGCCACGGCGTAGCCCATGTCGCGGAAGTACTCGGCGATGGTGATGCCGGTATACACGGATGCCTCACGGGCGGCCACGGGCATGTCGGAGGTGTTGGCGATCAGCACGGTCCGCTTCATCAGGGACTCGCCGGTCCGGGGGTCCTGCAGCTCGGGGAACTCCCGGAGAACGTCGGTCATCTCGTTGCCGCGCTCGCCGCAGCCTACGTAGATGACGATGTCCACGTCGGACCACTTGGCCAGCTGGTGCTGGACCACGGTCTTGCCGGAGCCGAAGGGGCCGGGGACGGCGGCGGTGCCGCCCTTGGCGATGGGGAACATGGTGTCGATGATCCGCTGGCCGGACTGGAGGGGGGCCACCGGGTTGTACTTCTGCTTGTAGGGACGGCCCACGCGGACGGGCCACTTCTGGGTCATGGTCAGCTCCTTGACCTCGCCCTTGTCGGTCTTGATCTTGGCGACGACCTCGTCCACGGTGTAGCTGCCGGGCTTGATAACCCAGCTGACCGTGCCGGAGACGCCGTTGGGGACCATGATCTTGTGGAGGACGACCTCCGTCTCGGGCACGGTGCCCAGCACGTCGCCGCCCACCACCTTGTCGCCGGTCTTGACCACAGGGGTGTAGGCCCACTTCCTCTCCCGGTTCAGCGCGGAAACTTCCACGCCGCGGGCCAGGTTATTGGAGCCGGTCTGCTTGACGATCTCCTCCAGCGGGCGCTGGATGCCGTCGTAGATGTTCTCAATGATGCCGGGGCCCAGCTCCACGCTCAGGGGAGCGCCGGTGGAAACCACTTCCGCTCCGGGGCCCAGGCCGGAAGTCTCTTCGTAGACCTGGATGGAGGCCTGGTCGCCGGTCATGTTCAGAATCTCGCCGATGAGCCGCTGCTTGCCTACGCGGACCACGTCGGCCATGTTGGCGTCGGCCAAGCCGTCGGCCACCACCAGGGGGCCGGAGACTTTAATGATTTTTCCTTGACTCATTCCTTCACTGCCTTCCTTTTCAAAATTAAAGGCTTACTGCTTATCTTCGCCGCCTCCGGCGGCGAACGGGAATTTAATCTGCGGCCCTGCGGGCCGCGACCGCTTCTCTTCTTTCCGGAAGCTCCGGGCTCCCGCGCCCGGACGGCGGCCTACTTTTGCCGCGCGGCAAAAGTAGGCAAAAACGCGCTTGA
>VSNB01000102.1 GCA_009774055.1 Clostridiales bacterium | reverse complement strand
TTGCGGCGGCGAATTAAACCTCCCCCTTCGCCCTTAAAAAAACCGGGGCGGCGGTGAGCAAACGCTCACCGCCGCCTGCCTTACGGGCTATGTGATGCTTATGCGGTTGGGCCGGATCACTCCATGATGTTGGCGCGCATCTGATCGCTGGCGGCCTTCACGTCGCTGATCCACTGGTCCTTGGTCATGCTGCCGTCCACCAGACCGTTGACGGGGTCCAGGAACACTTCACGGACAGTGCCCAGGCCGGCCACGGAGTTGTACGCGGCGAACCCGCCCATGGCGGCGTCGGCGCCGTTGTCATAGATGGAGTAGAACATCTTGTTGTCGCCCTCGAAGTTGTCGGTGATGCCGGGGACGGGCTGCACAGCGCCGCCCTTGGCGAAGATGGCGCAGGCCGCGTCAGAGTACAGGAAGGCGACGAACTGCTTGGCGGCGTCCAGGTTGGGCGCGCCGGCGGGAATCCACGCCTGCTCCAGCCAGCAGTAGCTGGCGCCGTTTCCGCCGGCCTTGGCGGCGGGCAGGGCGGTCATGCCCCACTTGAAGTTGTCAGCCCGGGGCGCCTCGGCCATCTCGCCCACGATCCAGGTGCCGTTGGGCATGAACAGGGCCTTGTTGTCCAGGACCAGCTGCTGGTTCTGGGTGAAGTCCTGATCGTTGGCCTGGGCGGGGGTCACGGGGTTGGTGTAGGAGGCCAGCTTGGCGATGATCTCGAAGCACTCCTGGGCCTCGGGGGTGTCCCAGATGCCCTCCTCATAGCGCAGGGCCTTGTTGTAGAACTCGGGGCCGCCCACGGAGTACATCAGAGCGTACAGGAAGGCGTCAAAGTAGCCGGTGGTGGGGTAAGTAAAGAGGCTGGTGCCCTCGGGGAGCTGCTCGGCCAGGGCCCACATCTCGTCCCAGGTGGTGGGCACGGTCCAGTTGTTCTCCTCGAAGAGGCCCGCGTTGTAGAACAGGCCGCAGGGGGAGTAGAACATGGGGGCCAGGTAGGTCTTGCCGTCGTTGTAGGGGTTGGTGACGGAGGTGTCGGTGAAGCCGCCCACGATCTTGTCGGAGACTTTCACGCTCTCGCCGGGGACGGTCATGCTGAGCACGTCGGTGATCTCGGCGATATTGCGGTCCTTGATGAACTGCTCGGTGAGGCCCTTCTCACGGCCGGTGGCCAGGTGGATGACGTCGGGGAACTCGCCGCCCTGCATGGAGGGCCCGATGACGTCTTCCAGCGCCTTGTCCACGATGAGGTCCACCTTGATGCCGGTAGCGGCGGTGAAGGCGTCGCAGACCTCCTGCCACATGCCGGGATAGGCTTCCTCATAGCCGGAGGCCAGGGCGGCCACCTGGATGGTCACATCCTCGGTGGGAGCGGGCTCGGCATCGGAGGCCGTGTCATCGGCGGGGGGAGTGGTCGTGTCCTCCTGCTGGGGCGTGTCGTTCTGGGCGGGCTGGTCGTTGCTGTCGCCGCCGCAGCCGGCCAGCAGGCCCAGAGACAGGACCAGTGCAAGAAGCAAGCTGAGAGTTTTCTTCATTTTCATTTTTTCCTCCTATTATAGTTGGGACGCCGCCGGCAGGGTATCGCCGGCTTATTGGCATCAGTATAGTCCTTTCCGGCGGGGAATGCTACCGGATTGTTGCGCTGCTCTTTATAAATATTGCTTTCTCCTCTTCGGCGGATTATCTAAAACCCGTCCGGTTTGCCCGGAGGAACATGAACGATTGCGCCATCCGCGGCGGCAAAGATTCGGTGAACCCGCCAAAAAAACCGGAGAGGAGCCCCATGGGCTGGAAGGGTTGCACAACGGAGCGGAAAGATGTATAATAGATGGGAGGCTGTAAGCCGTCTTGTATATTTTCACAAAATTGCGCAGAGGGAGGGAGCTTTTTTGAACCGCTTTCAGTACAGTTTCTCCAAATTGCCGCCTCCGGCGTCCGGCGGCGCGCCGTGCCTGACCTATATCTCCCGGGACCAATACGACCCGGAGGAGTGGAGCTCCAGCCTCCATACCCACGGCTGCGCCGAGTTGTTTTTCATCACCGACGGCCACGGAAAATTCCTGACCCAGAACGACGCCTTCCCCGTGGCCCTCCACGACATGGTCATCGTCAACGCCGGGGTGCCCCACACGGAGCTCAGTCAGGCGGAGAGCCCCCTGCAGTACATCGTCCTGGGGGTGGAGGGCCTGGAGGCCATGGCCGGGTCGGACGGGTACGCCATGCTCCACCTCCACACCGGGTGGAAGGAGCTGATGGCCTGCCTGCACCTGATGCTCCAGGAGGTGTACGATACCCTGCCGGGTTGCGAGGACGCCTGCCGCCATCTGCTGGAGGTGGTTTTGATCCGGCTGGAGCGGCAGCGGGGCCTGTCCTTCGCCGACGAGTCCGCCGGCTCCCGGGCCAGTCGGGAGTGCGACCTGGTCCGGCGGTACATCGACAACCACTTCAAGGAAAACCTCACCCTGGACCAGCTGGCCCAGATGGCCCACTTGAGCAAATACTACCTGGTCCACGCCTTCCGGCGGGAGTTCGGCGCTTCCCCCATCAGCTACCTGATCGGGCGGCGCATCGAGGAGAGCCGGTTCCTCCTGCGGGAGACGGACCACACCCTCTCCCTCATCGCCGAAATCCTGGGCTTCTCCTCCCTGAGCTATTTCTCCCAGTGCTTCCGGCGGGTAGAGGGCGTCAGCCCCATGGAGTATCGGAAGCGGGCGCGGTAGGCTGCGAATCTGCCGCAAGCGCCTCCTTTCCAAAGATCGCTCCGGAGCCGTTCTCTCCAGGAATGTTCGGCGGGCGGAAAGCAAAAGAGGCATTTGCCGCCCAGCAAACGCCTCTTCCGCTGTTTTCTCATTTCCTTCCGCTAGTCTCCCTCCGGATCATCAGATAAAAAAATCTCTTCCGCGCTGTTCAGCGCGTTTTTCAGCTCGTCGGCAGCCAGGTTTAAGGAGATCCTCTCCAGAGCCAGCATAGCGCTGGCCTCATGGAGCTTGGTGATGGTCCGGTCTACCCGACCCACCAAGGTCGCGTAGGCTTTTTTGTATTGCTCAAGCTCGGTCATGGTTGGTCACTCCTGTGCATTATTTTGATCGTCTTGTAAACTATAACATACAATATTTAATTTGTACAGTTAAATATTAAGTATACAGGTCTATCCACTATCGCTGATCAAATGGGTACAATAGAACCAGATGGGAGGCGGTAAACTGTGTTGCTTGCTTATGAATCGTATTATAAAAATCTGGGACAAAATATTGCTTTTTATCGCAAACGTCGGGAGATAACGCAGGAAGCATTGGCGGAACAAGTAGATATTCACAATGTCCATTTAAGCCGTATTGAGAATGGCACTTCTGCCGCCTCACTGGACACCGTTTTCGCCATTGCCAACGCGCTGGGCGTGGAACCTTACAAGCTGTTCCAAAACAAAGAGTAATCAAAGGGCCCTCGGGGTGAAACCCCGGGGGCCCAAATCATACCTATTGAGAAATTTACTCCGCCTTATACAGGTCGATCAGCTTCATCAAGTGCGCATAACGCTCCTTCGCAGCCTCCTCGTTCCGGGCGAACAGCACCTCAGCGCGCTCGGGGAACTCGCGGGTCAGCCGGGCGTAGCGGGCCTCGTTCATCAGGAACTCCTGGTAACCGCCGGCGGGAGCCTTGCTGTCCAGGGTGAAGGGATTCTTGCCCTCGGCAGCCAGAGCGGGATTGAAGCGGAACAGGTTCCAGTAGCCGCAGTCCACAGCCTTCTTCATTTCCTTCTGGCAGTTCATCATGCCGCCCTTGATGGAGTGCATTTCGCAGGGGGCGTAGCCGATGATGAGGGACGGGCCGTGATAGGCCTCGGCCTCGGCGATGGCCTTCAGGGTCTGGGCGGTGTTGGCGCCCATGGCCACCTGGGCCACGTAGACGTAGCCATACTGCATGGCGATCTCGCTGAGGCTCTTCTTCTTCATCTCCTTACCGGCGGCGGCGAACTGCGCCACCTGGCCGATGTTGGAGGCCTTGGAGGCCTGACCGCCGGTGTTGGAATACACCTCGGTGTCGAAGACGAAGACGTTGACATCCTCGCCGGAGGCCAGGACGTGGTCCAGTCCGCCGTAGCCGATGTCGTAGGCCCAGCCGTCGCCGCCGAAGATCCACACGGACTTCTTGTTCAGGTACTCCTTCTTGTCGAGGATGGCCTTAGCCAGCTTGCAGGCGTCGCAGTCGCAGTACTTCTCGCCCTTGGCCTTCAGCTCCTTCACGTGAGCCAGCATGGCGTCGCGCTTGTCGCCGAAGACTTCCGCGCCCTTGGGGCTGGTGATGAACGCCTCGTTCTCATCCAGAGTCATCAGGCTCTCCTCCAGCAGGGCAATGTACTCCTTGGCGGCAGCCTGGTTGGCCTCGCCGTCCTCCATGGTATCCAGCCACTTCTGAGCGGCGTCCTTCAGGGGCTGATAGGCCCACTCAACCGCGATGAGCTGCTTGGTCTCCTCAGCCAGGGCGTTGCGGATGGCCTTCTGGCCGATATACATGCCCAGGCCGTGCTCGGCGTTGTCCTCAAACAGGGAGTTGCACCACGCGGGGCCCTTGCCCTCCTTGTTGGTGCAGTAGGGGCTGGTGGCCGCGGGGCCGCCCCAGATGGAGGAACAGCCGGTGGCGTTGGAGATATACATCCGGTCGCCGAACAGCTGGGTGACGAGACGGGCATAGCTGGTCTCGGCGCAGCCGGCGCAGGAGCCGGAGAACTCCAGGTAGGGCTGCTTGAACTGGCTACCCTTGACGGTGTTGTCCTGCATGTCGGCCTTGGGAGCGGTCTTCACCAGGTAATCCCAGACCTTGGCCTGCTCGGCCTGGCTCTCCTGGGGCACCATCTTGATGGCCCGCTTCTCGGGATCCTTGGCGCCCGCCAGGCAGGCCTCCACGCACACGCCGCAGCCCATGCAGTCCAGGGGGCTCACGCCGATAGCGTAGGTGTACACGCCCTTGCCCTTGCCGGCCTTGATGGCGGCCGTCTTGAGGCCCTCGGGAGCGTTTTTGACCTCGTCCTCGGTGAGGGCGAAGGTGCGGATGGTTGCGTGGGGGCAGACATAGGCGCAGGTGTTGCACTGGATGCACTTGTCGGGATCCCACACGGGCACGCTGACGGCCACGCCGCGCTTCTCATAGGCGGCCGCGCCCAGCTCGAACTGGCCGTCCACATGGGGCACGAACACGGAAACAGGCAGGCTGTCGCCGTCCATCCTGCCCACGGGCTCCAGAATATCCTTGACCATGGTGACCAGCTCGGCCTTGCCCTCCAGGCTGTGGCCGGCCTTCTCGTCCGCGGCGTTGGCCCAGTCGGCGGGCACGTCGATCTTGACGAAGGCGGTGGCGCCGGCATCAATGGCCTCGTGGTTCATCTTCACCACGTCCTCGCCCTTCTTGGAGTAGGACTTGGTGGCGGCGTCCTTCATGTACTGGATGGCCTGCTCCTGGGGCATGACCTTGGCCAGGGTGAAGAAGGCGGACTGGAGAATGGTATTGGTACGCTTGCCCATGCCGATCTTGGCGGCCAGGTCAATGGCGTTGATGGTGTACAGCTGGATGTTGTTCTTGGCGATATAGCGCTTGGCCTCGGCGTTGAGGTGGTGGCACAGCTCGTCAAAATCCCACTGGCAGTTAATCATGAACACGCCGCCGGGCTTGACGTCGTTGACCATCTTGAAGCCCTTGGTGACGTAAGAGGGGTTGTGGCAGGCCACGAAGTCGGCCTTGTTGATATAGTAGGGGGAACGGATGGGCTTGTCGCCGAAGCGCAGGTGGCTGATGGTGACGCCGCCGGTCTTCTTGGAGTCGTACTGGAAGTACGCCTGGATATACTTGTCGGTGTGGTCGCCGATGATCTTGATGGAGTTCTTGTTGGCGCCCACGGTACCGTCGCCGCCCAGGCCCCAGAACTTGCACTCGATGGTGCCTTCCGCGGCGGTGTTGGGGGCATCCTTCTCAGGCAGGGACAGGCCCGTGACGTCGTCCACGATGCCGATGGTGAACTGGCGGCGGGGCTCAGCGGCGTTCAGCTCCTCATAGACAGCGAACACGCTGGCGGGAGGCGTATCCTTGGAGCCCAGGCCGTAGCGGCCGCCGATGACCTTCACGTCGTTCTTGCCGGCGTTGGCCAGAGCGGAGACCACGTCCAGATACAGGGGCTCGCCCAGAGCGCCGGGCTCCTTGGTGCGGTCCAGGACGGCGATCTTCTTGGCGGTGGCGGGAATGGCCGCGATGAGCTTGTCGGCGGCGAAGGGGCGGTACAGGCGGACCTTGACCAGGCCGACCTTCTCCCCGTGGGCGTTCATGTAGTCGATGACTTCCTCGGCCACGTCGCAGATGGAGCCCATGGCGATGATGACGCGGTCCGCGTCGGGCGCGCCGTAGTAGTTGAACAGCTGGTAGTTGGTGCCCAGCTTCTCGTTGATCTTGCCCATGTACTTCTCGACTACCGCGGGCAGCTCGTCGTAGTACTTGTTGCAGGCCTCGCGGTGCTGGAAGAAGATGTCGCCGTTCTCATGGGAGCCGCGGGTGGAGGGATGCTCGGGGTTCAAAGCGTGCTTGCGGAAGGCCTCCACTGCCTCCATGTCGCACATGTCCTTCAGATCCTCAAAGTCCCACACGGCGACCTTCTGGATCTCGTGGGAGGTCCGGAAGCCGTCAAAGAAGTTGATAAAGGGGACCTTGCCGGAGATAGCGGCCAGATGGGCCACGGGGGACAGGTCCATAACCTCCTGCACGTTGCCCTCGGCCAGCATGGCGAAGCCGGTCTGGCGGCAGGCCATGACGTCGGAGTGGTCGCCGAAGATGTTCAGGGCGTGAGTAGAAACGGTACGTGCGGAGACGTGGAACACGGTGGGCAGCTGCTCTGCCGCGATCTTGTACATATTGGGGATCATGAGCAGCAGGCCCTGGGAGGCGGTATAGGTGCTGGTGAGAGCGCCCGCGCCCAGGGAGCCGTGGACTGCGCCGGCGGCGCCGGCCTCGGACTGCATCTCGACCACCTTGACCTGGGTGCCGAAGATGTTCTTCAGACCGTTGGCGGACCACTGGTCAACCAGGTCGGCCATGGGGCTGGACGGGGTGATCGGGTAGATCGCCGCAACCTCGGAAAACGCATAGGAGACATGCGCCGCCGCGTTGTTGCCGTCCATGGACTTGAACTTTCTAGCCATAGTTTTTTTGCTCCTCCTGAATATTTGATACTGCTATGGTGTGAATACACAGCAAGGTACTCATACAGCATTTAATATACCACGTTTTTTCCCCTCTGTAAATGTTATGTTCGCACCATTTCCGGAAATTTTTCTTTTTCTCCGGAATGGTAAAATTTTCTTGTGGTTTTTTGGCGATTTTTGCAAATTGGTGGGGGATAGGGGGTGTGGTATAATGGGGAAAACAGTTTCTCCGACGCCCCTGAGGGCGGCCCCATTTGAATCTGCAGCCCGGCGGGCCGCGGCGGCGTTTTTCTTCTTTCTTCGTTGAAGGATGCTTCATACCGCCCCTTCGGGGCGGCGGGGGCTCTCTTCTTCTTTTGCCTTTGCCGCCTCGCCGGCGGCGGGGCCTTCTTTTCCCTTGTGGGAAAAGAAGCAAAAGCACCCTCAAGGGACGTTCCGTCCCTTGAGAATCCTTCGCATGACGGGGGGTATTTATTTGCGCTCCGACGTACCCCGCTTGTTCCGTTTTGATGCCTTCGTTGGTGCGCCAGTCTTCTGCGTCTACCCACGAGCACATTTCGGTGCCTACCGTCATACACGCTGAATCTCCCGGGGTGCTTTTTGGGAGCTCCCACGTGTGAGACGGTAGGGTCTGCCGTTTACATCCTTAAATAGACGCTTCGCCCGAGCATGGGAGCCGGTCCGGTTCAGATCGGACAGACTGCAGTGGAAGCGCAAAAACAAAATACCTCTCGTAATAATAAGGGATTCTTAAACCGTAGGTTTAAGCACGTTTTTGCCTACTTTTGGCGTGGGCCAAAAGTAGGCGCGGAGTCCGGGGCCGCGCAGGTCCCGGGCCGATTCGAGAAGAATGTACCGTTCGCGCGCGGAGCGCGCGAAGAAAGGATTTAACTATGGTCGTTACAATCCGATCCCTTGGCCTCCAAGGAATCAAAGGCTACGAAGTAACCGTGGAGTGCGCCCTCTCGGGGGGCCTCCCCGCCTTCGACGTGGTGGGCCTCCCCGACGCCGCCGTCAAGGAATCAAGAGAACGAGTCCGCGCGGCAATCAAGGGCTGCGGGGCCAAATTCCCTGTCTCAAGGATCACCATCAACCTGGCTCCCGCCGCCCTGCGGAAGGAGGGCACCGTCTACGACCTCCCCATCCTCCTGGGCATCCTGGCCGCCCAGGGGGACATCGACCCGCCGGGAGAAACTGCCGCCTTTCTGGGCGAGCTGTCCCTCACCGGAGCCCTGCGCCCCATCACCGGCATCCTCCCCATGGCCATGGCCGCCGCCCGGACGGGCGTAAGGGAGCTCTATGTCCCGGCGGAGAACGCCGCCGAGGCCACCCTGGCCGAGGGCCTTGCCGTCTACCCGGTGGAAACCGTGGAGGAACTTCTGGCCCACCTCCGAAACCGGAAAAAAATCCCCCCCGCCGCCCCCTGGACGCCGGAGGCCGGGGCCGAGGCCGGCCCTGACTTCTCCGAGGTCATGGGCCAGGAGAACGTGAAGCGGGCCCTGGAGATCGCCGCCGCCGGGGGCCACAACATCCTGCTCATCGGCTCGCCCGGCGCGGGCAAGTCCATGCTGGCCCGCCGCCTGCCCTCCATCCTGCCGGACATGACCCGGCGGGAGGCCCTGGAGGCCACCGAAATCTGGTCCGTGGCGGGCATGACCGACCGCAAACACCCCCTGCTCCTCCGCCGGCCCTTCCGGAGCCCCCACCACACTGTCTCCGCCGTGGCCCTGGCGGGCGGCGGGGCCTTCCCCAGGCCGGGGGAAATCTCCCTGGCCCACAACGGCGTGCTGTTCCTGGACGAGCTGCCGGAGTTCAGCAAGGACGCCCTGGAGGTCCTCCGCCAGCCCATTGAGGACGGCGAGGTCACCATCACCCGCACCGCCGGCAGCGTCTGCCTGCCCAGCCGGTTCATGCTGGTGTGTGCCATGAATCCCTGCCGCTGCGGCTGGCGGGGGCATCCCTCCGGGCGGTGCACCTGCACCGACGCTATGGTGGAGAAGTATGCGGCGAAGATTTCCGGGCCCATGCTGGACCGGATGGACCTCCACGTGGAGGTGCCCTCGGTGGAGTTCGAGGCCATGCGGCGGCGGGAGACGCCGGAGAGCTCCGCCGTGGTCCGGGCCCGGGTCAACGCCGCCAGGGCCCGGCAGGCGGAGCGGTTCGAGGGCACGGGCGTCAGCTGCAACGCCCATATGACCGCCGCCATGGTGGGGGAACACTGCCGGCTGGACGACGCCGGGGAGCGGATCCTGAAGACCGCCTTCGACCGCATGGGCCTGACGGCCCGGAGCCACGACCGGATTCTCCGGGCAGCCAGGACCATCGCCGACCTGGACGGGGAGCCTCGCATTTCCGCCGCCCACCTGGCCGAGGCGGTGCAGTACCGGAATACGGAGATCCTGCGGCGGTGAAGCGGAAGGATACCGGCAGGGGGATGCTCCTTCTGTGGACGGCCAGCGTCTACGCCCTGTCATTTTTGTGCTATCTCCCCATGCTGGCCCAGCGGATGGGGATGGCCCTTCCCGGCGGGGCGGTTAACCTGAAGTATCTGTTTGTGTGCGTGCCCGCCGTCGTTTCAGTGCTCTTTTCCCTCCGGGAGCGCAGGCTGAAGGCCTATTTCGCGGGGATGTTCTCCGGACGGCCGGGGGGCCGGGAGTTCTCGGCGGGGCTAGCCATCGCGGCGGCGGGACTGCTCGTCTCCTGGGGATACGAGGCCGGGACAGGGGTCCCTGTTTTTGAAAACGCTTACCCGTCCGTTGCGGCGCTGCTGGCGGGATGCCTGTATCTGCTGGCGACCGGCCTTGTAGAGGAGATGGCCTGGCGGGGCTTTCTGCTGGAACGGCTTCCCCAAAAGGGGATAAAAGGCGCAGCCTTGGCCGGCCTTGTCTGGGCCGCATGGCATATCCCGATGTGGACCATCCGAAACGGGCTGGGGCTCCGGGATATCCCGTTCCTCTGTGTCTGGACCGTCCTTGTGGCGATCGTTCTGGGGACTGCGTATTACCGGAGCGGCAGCATCCTGACCGCCGCAGTACTGCACATGCTGTTCAATACTTGCTGCCTGGCCCCAGTGCAATACAATATCCCCGTGCTGGCGGTCATCATCGCAGGCGGCGCATGGGTCGGAAAGAAGAACAGGCGGATTTTATAGTCGACACACTTGAGAATCGGTAAAAAGGAGGCGTGGGAAAATGCGGTGCGGCAAGGCGGAGGACGCGGGCGGGCTGACGCCCGCCAAGGACGGCAACGCAGTCCACGCCACATTTTGACCGCCGGTCTTTACCGGTTTTTTAGTGTGTCGACATATTTCCCTAAAAAGCCAAAGAGGGCCCACCCGCGTACCCCCGAGGGCCCATCTGCGGGTAAAAAAAGAATCTCCCCCACATTTTTTTATAAAAGGG
>VSNB01000101.1 GCA_009774055.1 Clostridiales bacterium | reverse complement strand
ATTCTGTTTCGCAGTTGGATTGCCTGCATTGGTTTGCCGCTTCCGCTTATTGTTAGCTTTTTTGAAGATTGCTATAGGCTTGCCCTCCCCGGTCTCCCGGATGGGCTCGTCCACATGGTAGTAGAGCACGCCTTCCGAGCCGCCGATGGTCCAGCTGGGGATGCCGATCTCCCCCGTCAGGACCGCCTTGCGGATCTTACGCAGGGCCGGAGAGAGCATCTGTCCGGGGGAAGCCACCAGACGGACATCCGCCTTCTTCGCCTCCTCGATCAGCTCCGTAGCCTCCTGGGCACTCAGGGCCATGGTCTTGTTGAAGTGCACATGCTTGCCGGCGCGGATGGCCTGGAGACCCTGCTCATAGTGCAGGCCGATGGGGGAACAGAGGGTCACCAGATCCACTTCCGGATCCGCCAGCATCTCCACGTAGGAGGTATAGTAGTGGGGAATGTTGTATTTCTCCGCCATATCCTTCGCCCTGCCGGGCACGGGATCACAGACCGCCGCCAGACGGACCATATTCTGTCCGTCCGGTTCCGAGGCGTGCATAAAGACTGCCTGGATAGCAATGGCGCCGCAGCCGGAAACGCCTAAGCCAAGAGGTTTTTTCATGGTGGTTGCTCCTCCCTTTCTCATCAATAGCGCTCCACTAAGTCCTGCATGAAGCGGACGAACTGGTAGGTGCATTTGCGGTCAAATTCGTGCATTTCCTCCAGGCAGTTGTAGTGGTTCTCGGGCAGGATGAATGCCGGTTCTGCCATGAGGATCATGTTTTCCTTCCGTTTTGCCTTCTCGCAGATGGCCTTCATGATGACGTCGAAGTCGATGAAGCCCTCGCCCAGGCAGCACCCCTTGAGGATCATGGGCATATCCTGCCACAGATGCTCAAAGACGGGGTTATCGATCACCTTGAAATCCTTAAAGTGTGCCGCCACAGCCCAGGGGGCCAGATATTCCACGTCCGCCATGGGGTCACAGCAGATCACCGCGCCGTTGCCGATGTCGAACATGCCGCCGATGTTGGGGTGGTTGACTTCCTCCAGGATGCCCGCGATTTCCTTGCCGGTGAAGTCGCAGTGGTTCTCGAAAGCCATCATGATGTCGGTGCCCTCCAGGGCCCGGCCCAGCTCCTTGAGGTTGGCGGTGACAAACTTCTTTACATCCGCATAGGGGACGGCCTTGTTGTAGCGGCTGAACTTTGTCTCCAGCGCGCCGTATCCGCCGCCCAGGGTGTCGGCGCCGAAGATGTCGCAGATCTCCAGGATCTTGTCCAGATACTTCCGGGCCGCAGCGGACTCCATGCCGGGGCCCTTCACGGGATGGGTGAGGCCCGCCAGACTCATCATGGGGATGCAGTAGACCACAAAGTGGACGTCCGCCTCCTTGGCCAGCGCCGCCATCTCCCGGACATGCCCCATATCCTCAAAGGCAAGATAACCTGCGTCGTACTTCTCCCCTTCCGGAATCTTCGCCACGGGCATCATGGACAGAGAATGTGCGCCCATGCGTTTGCACTCCTCCAGATACCAGACAAAGGACTCCCGTCCGGGCTTGAGCGTCTCCGGACAGCGGTTGGCGAACTGCTGGAACCCTACCCGGAAATTCTTACTGTTGTTCATAGAAAAACACCCTTTCCTTTCTACTATCCTTTGACCGCGCCGCTTACCGTCATGGCCTTTTCGACCTGACTGCTGAAGAGCGTGTAGATCAGCACGGTTGGAATACTTGCTATGACCATTGTGGCTCCCATGGCGCCCCAGTCCGTGGTATACTCCCCCTGGAAGAAGAGCAGTCCCAGAGGCAGCGTTTTCAGGTTGTCCTTCGTCAGGAGGATCAGGGCCAGATTGTACTCGTTCCATACATTCATGAACACGAAGATGGCCACCGTCGCCATCGCCGTTTTCACGTTGGGAACGATAATCCGCAGGAAGCACGTAAAGAGAGAGGCACCGTCGATGCAGGCCGATTCCTCCAGTTCAAACGGCAGGCTCCGCATGTAGCCGTAGAGGACCATAATGGCGAAAGAGAGGTTGAACGCCGTATAGGGTACAATGACGGCCCAGAGGGTATTGTTGATATGGAGGTCCCGCACCAGCACCGCGATGGGGATCATGATGCACTGCAGTGGCAGGAACAGTCCGATCATCGTCAGCAGCCGCAGCACATGCTGTCCCCGGAAGCGCATCCGCGCCGTAGCGTAGGCGAACATGGTGGCGAAAATCAGTACAAAGACGATCACGGTCAGCGTGACCTTGACGCTGTTCATGAAGTAGACCGGGAGATTGAAGGCGTTCCAGGCCTTGGCGTAGTTCTCAAACCGCAGGACGGTCGGGAACCCGAAGGGGTTGGTGACAAAGATCTCCTGGTTGTCCTTGAAGGAGTAGAACAGCATCCAGATCAGCGGGTACAGGGAAATAACGGCATAGACATACAGGACGATGCGGAACAGGAACGAGCCCACATGGAATTGTCTTTTCGGTTTCATAGCGGCTCCTCCCTCAGTACACGATCCGTTCGCGGGCGACACACCGGTTGATGACCAGCGACACAATCATACACTGGACAATCAGCATGACCGCCGACGCACAGCCGTATCCGTAATTGCCCAGCCGGAAGGCGGAGCGGTACATCAGATACGTCAGCGTGTAGGTCTGTGTGCCGGGACCGCCGCCGGTCATGATGTGCATGCTGGCGAAGGCGTTAAGTCCCCCGGTGATGGCGATAATCAGGCAATACTTGTACGTTTCCTGCATCAGCGGCATGGTGATATGCAGGTGGGCCTTCATCTTCGAGCATCCGTCCAGCCGCGCGGCCTCAAAATAGTGGTCCGGAATGGAGCGGGCGGCGGAGAGCAGAAGGATGAACTGATAGCCGGTAAACTGCCAGGTGTTCACCAACGCGATTGCCACAATGGCCGATTCCCCCTGGCCCAGCCAATTCTGCTGGTAAGAGAAGCCGAGTGCAGAAAAGAGCTTGTTAATCATACCGTACTCGGCATTATACATGGACAGCCATAACTGGGACACCACCGTGATGGACAAAACCGCCGGGACGAAATAGGCGACGCGGAAGAACTTCTTCGAAATCCTTCCGGAATCCATGACGGCAAAGGCCAGGATCGAGGCGATCGGCACCTGGATGCAGACCTGGATCAGGGCGAACACCAGGCCGTTGCGCAGCGAGGTGTAGAACACCGGATCCTTGAAAAGGCGGATATAGTTTTCCACTCCCGTGAAAACCGACGGATTCAGCCCGTCCCACTGGGTAAAGCTTTTGACGATCAAGACGCCCAGCGGATAGAGCACCATGACGGAAAACAGGATCATGGCTGGTCCCACCAGGGCAATGACCATTTTTTTGTTACCGAGATATTTTCGCATCCTGTACTCCTTTCTTGGTATGCGGGGGGACTTCCTTTGCCGTCCCCCCGCGTTGGACGAACGGGAGCACCGGTCAGTCTCCGGTAACAAGCGCGATACTGTCAATAAATTCCTCGGCGGTCATCACGCCGGCCAGCAGGCTCTGAGTCCCCTCGCCGAGCACGGTGAAAAGCTCCATGTTGCTACCGGAACCACCCAGCACGGTGGTGCTGGTGGCCTTCTCCAGGTACTCGGACAGTTTCTTGTTCATGGGACTCTGCTCGACCTCCATGGGCTTGTCGCAGCGGACGGCAATGTTGGTAGCGCCCCGCTTGGTGTAGTTGTACTCCGCATATTTCTCCGCCAGGAAGCAGGCGACTTCCACTGCGGTGTCGTAATTTTCGCTGTAGGCGCACACGCTCAGGCCGGCAGGCGCGCCGCTGCCGCCCGCGAAGGCGTACTGGGACGTCTCATAGGTCTCAGCCGTAGCGGCGGGGATGGGGATCCAGTCCACGGCGTCACCCAGGGCGGCGTCGCTGCTGGCGATCTCCCACTGACCGTTGAAGAACATAGCGGAATCCCCGTTATAGAAGAGGTTCGTTGCCTGCTCGTAGTTCAGCGTGGTCACACCGGCGGGGAAAGCACCCGCGGCAGCCAGGGCTTCGATGTCCTTGGCGGCCTGGAGGAATCCCTCCTCCCGGATGCTGTGTGCGCCGGAGTGCAGGCTGCCCAGTCCGTCAGGAATATAGCGCGTCACGATGGCATCGTACAGCGCGTTGCAGATCCACTGCTCCTTCGCAAAGATGGGCAGCACGCCGACACCCTTGGCGGAAAGGGCCGCGGAAGCGTCGATCCACTCCTGGATGGTAGTGGGAATCGCCACGCCGTTCTCCTCAAAGACGGTCTTGTTGACAAACAGCAGCGCCACTTCCGACCCGGTGTAGGGCAGCGTGTAAATACTCCCGTCTCCGAAGTACAGCTTGCTGTGGGCCGCGGGCATGACCTTCTCCAGGAATCCGTTGGCGGTGACCTCGTCGGTCAGCTCCGCAATCGCACCTGCATCCACCAGGGAACGAATGGTATCCTCTCCGGAGATACCGAAAATGTCGGGCATATCTCCGGTGGCCGCGTAGGTCTTGAGCTTGACCGCATCGTCGGCAGGCATGGGATCCAGATCCAGCGTGACCCACGGCATGGCCTCCTTCAGGCACTCCGCCGCGTAATCATAGGGGAGAATCGTGTCATCATCGGAATAGCGGACGTAAACGCGAAGGGTGACGGGTTCATGCTCATCCTTGGTTTCGGGAGCGGCGTCTCCACCGGAGGACTCGCTCTCCTGGGCCGGTTCCTTGGGTTCGCTGGGTGTGTCATTGCTTGGTTTGTTGTTGGACGATGAACAGGCAGTCATACCAAGCAGCATCGCCAGAACTAGAAGTGCCGAGAAAAACTTTTTCATAACGTTCCTCCTGTTTTTGAATGGTGCCTCCCGGAGACGGGCCCCATGACCGGGGAGATCCGCCTCCGCAAAGCGGTTGTCGGACTCAAATGTATGATACAATTATAATATATCATACTTTTCCATTTTGTCAACGAAAATTTTAGAAAAAAAATCTGTTTTGCCCCAGCGTTCGACAAAATGCAGCATAAATCATTTCCGCATCCCCGTTTATTTAGTTGTTTTGCTGTGTGTTTATGGCGTTATTGCGATAAAATTTTTTCTTCAGAAAAATTCCCTCCTTCAGAAATAAAAATTCAGAATGGCTATTGACAAAATACGTATCAGCGTTTATGATACATTCAGAGACATTAAAGTGCAAATGTCTTAAACATTATTGAATGAACAAGGGAGGAGGCGTGTCCTTGTATCAGGACGCGAGCGGAGGATATGAAACCAACAAAAAAAGCCTGTGAGATGAGCACAAGAGAACTGGCCGCCTATATCGACCAATCCGTGCTGAAGCCGGAGTTTACCCAGGAGGACATTCGCAAATACATTCAGGAGGGCGTGGATTACGGCTGCCGGACGGTCTGCATCAACCCCAGCTCCCTGGATATCGCGGCGGAGCTCTGCCGCGATACCGATACCAGGATCTGCGTTGTCTGTGACTTCCCCTTCGGCTTGTCCACTACCCAGTCCAAGTGCCTGCAAGCCGAGACCTACTGCAAGCGGGGCGATATTTTCGAGCTGGACATTGTCGCCAACTACGGCTGGATCCGCAGCGGCCTCTGGGACAAGGTGGAGGAGGATATCCGCGCAGTCTGTGAGGTCTGCCATAAGTTTGGTACAGCCGTCAAGGTTATCATGGAGACTGACGCGCTGACCAAGGAAGAGATCGTGCAGGCCACCAAGGTTCTGGTTGCCGCCGGCGCGGACTTTGTGAAAAGCTCTACGGGCTTCTATACCGGCGGTCCCTGCGTGGGCGCCACAGAGGAAGTCGTTTCGTTGATGATGGACGCTGCCAAAGGTCAGGCCAAAGTAAAGGGTTCCGGATGCATCCGCACCAGAGAACACTTCTTGAAACTGATCGATATGGGAATTGACCGTATGGGGATCGGGTATCGTTCCACCCCGGTGGTCCTTGGCCTGCAGGATGCATAAGTTGAACCGCAGCACATATTTTTAGGGGATTTTTACCGGCTTTTGTGAAAGGAGTTTCCAAATGGGGTATGAGGAGCTGGCAAGCCGATTGCTGTCTGTGGGCAAGGAACACCTCAGCGCTTGCATTGGGATAGATGGTTTTATCGACCGGATTTTGCGGGTCGTTGACCAACGGCTTGATGCTTTCCATGCAACGTATATTCAGACGCTACATGATTATGGGCAGAGGATCTCTTCTGCTTCCAGCCTAAGTCTTAATATGGAAATCGTGCCTGAACTGTCAAAATACGGCGGAAATGGCCCGATTATGGCAGGAGCATTGGCCTCGCTTGGCTGTGGTGTCAGTTGTATCGGTGCATTGGGATATCCGGATTTGGCTGAGGAATTTCTTCCTTTGAGAGAAATGGTGTCCCTTTACTCTTTTGCCCAGCCCGCCATTACCGACTCCTATGAGTTTACAGACGGGAAGCTCATTTCTTCCATGCTGGACAGCCTGAATACTCTGCATTGGGAGCGTATCTCCTCCCGCGTGGGTATGCCAACCCTTCTGCAGCTTTTCGAGCAGTCCGATCTGATCGCGGTGAACAACTGGACAATGATCCCTGCGATGACGCAGATCTGGGTGCATTTGCAGGAGGAAGTTTTTCCAAAGCTATCCCGGCGGCGGCGCATTTTATTCTTTGATCTGGCGGACCCTTCTAAACGTGCAGCAACTGATTTGCAGGAAATGCAGCGTGTACTGCAAAAATTTTCCTCTTTTGGCTCTGTCGTTTTAAGCTGTAACCAGCGGGAAGCGGACTTGCTTGCCATGGCCGTCGGTATGGATCCAAACGCATTTCCGCCTCTTTCTCTCTGCCGGCAGCTCCGGCAGGCCATGGGAATTTACTGTGTAAGCATTCACACATTACAAAATGCCTATGCCTCGTCAGAGGATGCCGATGGCACAGCAGAGGGATTCTTTACGCCCTCTCCCAGGATTTCTGTGGGCGGAGGGGACCACTTCAATGCCGGCTTTGCTTTCAGCTTGCTGCATCATTTCCCACTGCCCAATGCATTGACCCTGGGCCGCGCGGTTTCCGGATACTATGTCCGCACCGGAAGCAGTCCATCGCTGGATGAGCTGGCGGCTTTTTTGACAGAATCGGTCCCTGGCTAACTTCCTGAATCCAGAAGCAGCCCCCTCCAACGATATTCCGCCGGAGGGGGCTGCTTCTGGAACATTTCCTCTCACCATATGATGTGTTTCCAAAAGAGTTCTATGCAGGTCTATTGCTTAAATAGGCAAACGGCTTATGATAAGACTTGAAAAAAGTGGCTGTGTCATATATACTGTAAAAAGTGACTTATGAATAGAAGGGAAAAGAGAAGCATGGCATTTGATTTTTCAATGGGAATTGATCCAAATGCTGCACGCGCCATATACCTGCAAATTCTGGATATTATAGAAGAACAACTTCAGAATCAGACGCTCAAAGTGGGTGATATGCTGCCCTCAGAAAAAGAACTCTGCCAACACTATCACGTCAGCCGCACCACGATACGGCAGACCCTGCGCGAATTGGAGGACCAGGGAATGATTGTCCGCCAGCGAGGGTTAGGGACATTCATATCCGAGCCAAAAGTATCCCGGCGCCTCGGAAACCTGTACAGCTTCACAGAGGATATGAAGAAGCTGGGTCTGGTTCCCACATCTAAAATTCTAAATTACCGGCTGGTTCTTAGGGATGAGTGTGCTGCCCCTGTCCAGGCGTTTCAATCAGACCGGCTGATTGAGGTTGTGCGGCTGCGCCTGGCAAATGACCGGCCCATGTTGATTGAGCGTACCTTTCTCTCCGTGGAGCTATGCCCTGACCTTTCCTGGGAGCGGCTGGAAAACAACGCCTTATATGCCATTCTTTCAGACCGCTATGGTTTGCAGCCCTACCGCGCTGTTGAAACATATGAAGCGGTTATCATAGCCAGAGAAGAGGGCCAATATCTGCAATGCAATCCTGGCGAGGCGGCTTTTCTGCTCCGCCGGCAAACGTGGGATGAAAGCGGCCGCCTGATCGAGTATACGAAATCTATTATGCCCAGTTCCCGCTCAAAGTTTGAAATCACGATGTACCACGACAGTATGGAAATCTCCCGGAAAACTCTTTAGGTCTCCCCCGCTATCAGCACCTGTATAGCAGGGCACGGAAGAAACTGAACTGCACCCCACTCGTTAGACAAGCATAGTACCCTGTCTAACAGATGGGGTGTAATTCACATCAGTTCCTGCGCCGTTCTATATTCCCTATATCCGCTGCCAGAGCAGCATATTGTTCTCAAACAGAGCGTTCACCCTGCCGGTATCCTTCAGCCACGCCAGATAGGAGCGGACGGTGCTGCCCACCAGGACATATTGTTCAAAGTTCATGGTCAGCCCATAGTCCGTGAACAACCTTTGCAGAATAGCCTCAAAGCAGCGCGGCTCCCGACAGATGCCGGTGATCTTGTCCGCAATCTCCAGCACCTTGTCGATATTTTACTGAGCAAGGCCGGCTATCCTGCTGGAAAGCGAGATGAACCGCCGCCTGTTCCCGGACACCTGTTATCGTTTTGTCTCCGGCGGCGACCCGGTGCATATCCCGGAGCTGACCTATGAGCAGTTTGCTGATGCTGTAAGCAGTCAAATAAAATGGGCCAAATTTCGCCACAAAGTATACCATTTTTGGGGAGGGGTTTCGCCAGGAAGTATACCAGCGGAAAAGTTAGTTAGTAATGGACTGGTGGTGCTCGAGCCTGTAGCTGGAGCCGGACATGTTAATGATCTCGCAGCGGTGGATGAGGCGGTCGAGGATAGCGGTGGTGACGGAATAACGGTTGCTGTCGTAGATAATTGTGTTGTCCTTGCGCACCGTCCGGCAGATCACCGGGCGCTTTACCTGGTCGCAAACCGGCAGGGACCACAGATACTCACGCTCCTCCTGGAATACCTCCGCCGGAACCAGCTTGGTAGTACCATGCACCTTGGCGTTGGCGGTCCGCTCCAGCTAGTCCAGGCAGCTTCCGTTGAGGATGCCGTCGTCCACATACAGCCGGTGGCTGAGAAAATTGCCCTTGATGTACTTCACCACGTTCTCAATTTTTCCTTTGCTTTCCGGGTCCGCCCCACGGCACATACGGATGGACAGCCCGCATTCCTGCCGGAACTTCTTAAACTCATAGGTGTAGATGATGTCCCCGGCGTTTTCGCTTACGCACACGATGCTATCCTGGTCGAATACCAGCTCCTCCGGCATCCCTCCCATGTACTGGAAGCAGTCATGGCAGATCCGCACAAGGTCTACGCTGGTAAAGGGCCGACTCTGTTCCTGCGCGTACTTGTACCGCGACCGGAACAGCACGAACGCCGCCACATACACCTTGGTCTGCCCTCCATCCACGTTGGGCATCATCTTCTGCCCGAAGTCCACCTGCATCTGCTGCCCCATCGGCAGCTCCGGCACCGCCTCATATTCCCGCGGCGTCATGCTCTTTTTCAATCTGTATTCTTCCCGCAGATTCTTCACATACCGGGATACCGTCCGTTCGCTTACCTCCTCCTGGTAGTGTTCCTTCAGCCAGTCGCACACCTGGGCCGCCGTCAGGTCTGGAAATTCCCGCAGCCAACCTATGATCTGCGCCTGGTATTTGTCCAGGTATTTTCTCATTCCTGTGACCTGGATGTATACCCGTTCATGAATTTGACGCTTACGGATAAAGGAATTATTCATATGATGGTTGAGGAATAAATAGCCGCTGCATTTTCTGCCATGTGGCTGCAAGTTCTTCCGCTAAGCAAGAGGTTGACTACTATTTGACTACTGCTTTGAAAAATAGCAAAAATCCATGGAGCCATTGCGCCACAATGGCTCCATGGATTTGATGATTTGTCGCCCGAATTTGTGCAATCTATCTGAAACACTTGCAAATACAGCGTTTTATACTAATCACTCAAAACTGGCGGCGGCGCAGGAGTACCGCAAAAAGGAAAACCGCTGTTACCGTGTACTGTGTGAGTACCTCCATCTGCTCCGTGACTGGAAGGAGCAGTATGCGCCGTAGTCAGAGGACGAGGAGTGGCATCCCCTGTTCTGCGAAGCCTTGCAGAAAATGGACTATGTAGAGTATCTGCTGGACGAGCTGATCTCCGGCACTCTGGAGGAGCGCACCGCCATCGTCAAGGAAAAGGCGAAAGAACTGGACGGTCTTGAAAAGAAGATCGCCGCTTTCGACCACAGGGGGACAGCCGACCCGCAGAAGGACAGCTTCCCCGGAAAGGTGCGGAGTGTAAGGCTCCCGGAGGAACTGGCAATGTAAGTTTTTGAACGAGGGAGGTGGGCTATGGCGGCGACACGGCTGATCGCGCTCCACATCAACAAGGGCAAGACTATCGCCCAGACGCTGGCGGACAGGACGGACTATTCCAAGAATGAGGAAAAGACCGAGGGAGGAAAATATATCTCCAGCTATGAGTGTGACGCCCGGACAGCGGATGAGCAGTTCCTTCTGTCAAAGCGGCAGTACGAACACATGACGGGCCGCCGCCAGAAGCATGATGTCATCGCCTACCAGATACGCCAGTCCTTCAAACCGGGCGAGGTCACGCCGGAGGAG
>VSNB01000100.1 GCA_009774055.1 Clostridiales bacterium | reverse complement strand
CCCCGGTGCTGGCCGAGGCGCTGGAACGCTGGCCCCAGGCTCTGATGCAGACCTTGCTGCCCCGGATCTGGCAGATCATCTGCGAGATTGCACGCCGCTGGCAGGAGAAGGTCACCGCCTACTACTGCGGCGACGAGAGCAAGGTCAAGAGCATGGCCGTCATCTGGGACGGCGAGGTGCGGATGGCCAACCTCTGCATCGCCGGCGGCATGGCGGTCAACGGCGTCTCCGCCCTCCACAGCGACATCCTGCGAAACGACGTCTTCCGGGATGCCTGCAACATGGAGCCGGAGAAGTTCAAGAACGTCACCAACGGCATTGACCACCGCCGCTGGCTGGCGGAGATCAACCCCGGCCTCGACAAGCTCATCCGGGACCTCACCGGCGGCGACGGCTACCTCCTCCACCCCGGCACGGAGCTGCCCAAGCTGGACAAATTTGTCAACGACAAGGAGGTCCTCCTCCGCCTGGGCCAGATCAAGCGGGCCAACAAGGAGGCCTTCGCCAGGTTCGCCAAGAAGGCCCAGGGCTTCCTCATCAATCCCGACGCCATCTTCGATGTCCAGGTCAAGCGGCTTCACGAGTACAAGCGCCAGCTGCTCAATGTGCTGCACATCATCCACATCTACCACCAGCTCCAGGACAATCCCAACCTGGACATCCATCCCCACACCTTTATTTTCGGCGCCAAGGCCGCGCCCGGCTACGCCGTGGCCAAGCGGATCATCCGGCTCATCAACTCCCTGGCGGACCAGATCAACAACGATCCCGTCTGCAAGGATAAGCTGCAGGTCTTCTTTATGGAGAACTACCGGGTGTCCCTGGCGGAAATCCTCATGCCCGCCAGCGAGGTCAGCCAGCAGATTTCCACCGCCGGCAAGGAGGCCAGCGGCACCGGCAACATGAAGTTCATGATGAACGGCGCGCTGACCGTGGGCACCCTGGACGGGGCCAACGTGGAAATGCACGAGGTGCTGGGCGACGAGAACATGTTCCTCTTCGGCCTCAAGACCGAGGAGGTCAAGGAGATGCGGGACATCGGCTACAACCCCTTCAACCTCTACACCCGGGACCCCAACCTGCACCGGGTTCTGGACCACATCAACAACGGCTTCCGGGACGGCGTGCGCTACGACGACCTGGTCCAGCGGCTGCTGCTGGGGGTGAACGGCTCCCAGGCGGACGAGTATATGCTCCTGGCGGACTTCGCCGCCTACTGCGCCGCCGAACGGCGGATGGCGGAGACTTACGCCGACCAGAAGAAGTGGAACCAGATGAGCCTGCGCAACATCGCCCGCTCCGGCATCTTCGCGGCGGACCGGTCCATTGCGGATTACGCCGAGACGATCTGGCACGTGCCTTATAAAAAATAAGGCAGACATGCTTTTCTTTTGAAAAAGAAAAGCATCAAAAGAAAACTTTTTGCCGCAAACCTCCGGTTTGCTGACGGCGCGCCCCCGGAAGATGTTTCTTCCGGGGGCATTTTTCACAGTCTAAGAGCCGCCGCGCGGAGGGTATCCGTGCGGCGGCTCTGGTGAGTTTTTCTTAGGGCAGGTAGTTCATGGGGTTCTGCCGCTCGCCCTTGTAGCGGACCTCAAAGTGGCAGTGGTTGCCGGTGCTCCGGCCGGTAGAGCCCATTTCCGCAATGTGCTGTCCCTTATAGACCTTGTCGCCCACGCTGACCAGCAGCTTGCTGTTATGGGCGTAGTAGGTCACGTAGCCGTTCTGGTGGTCGATCTGGACCAGGTAGCCGTAGCTGCCCATCCAGCCGGCGTAGATGACCTCGCCGCCGTCCGCCGCCACGACGTCGGTACCGTAGGACTTGGCAATGTCAATGCCGCCGTGGAAGGAGGTGCCGCCGAAAATCTTCCGGGAACCGTACCGGGAGGTAATCGTACCGCCGCTGACGGGCCAGCGGAAGGAGCCGGTGGGCGCCCAGCTGGGACGCTCCTTGGTGCCCCGGGCCTGCACCTCGGTGACAGGCTCCTGGAAGATATCCCGGGAAATGATCTCCCGCTCGATCTCCGTGACGCCCTCATAGGTGACCTTGGCCTCGGTGCTGGCCTTGCCGTACTGGCCCTTGGAAATTACCTTGGTATCGCCTTCCCACATGGAGCTGTCGTCCCGGTACTCGATCTCGTAGGGAATATCCTCTTCGTAGTACTCCATCTGGACGGCTCTCACGGTGAGATAAGGAACGGCGTTGCTGATCAGCAGCTCGTCGCCGATCTGGAGCTTGTCGATGTCATAGCCGGGGTTGAGGCGCAGCAGGTCGTCGTTGGTCATGTTGTTGTCCTGGGCGATGACGGACCAGCAGTCGCCCTTTTTGACCGTATAGGTAACCTCGCCGTCCTTCTCGCTGTTGAGCAGCAGGGCCACGTCCGCCAGGTTCGTGAAATCCTCCACCGGCAGGTCGCACTCCCTGATCTCCACGCCTTCCACAAAATCGATGCTGATGGTGTTTTCACTGCGGAACTCCGCCGACACTTGGTCCAGCAGGCCCTCGAACGCCCCCTGGGTCTGGGTTGCGCCAATCTTTTCGCCATTCACATACAGCACGTAGCCGTGCTCCACCACCCGCAGTGATTCGCTCAGCGCGGCCTCCAGATCGGCCTCCTCCACCAGCGTGCTGCGGAAGGCCAGCCCGGTGGTATAGGACACCTTGTCCGGTTCCAGGCTGTAATGGCTGCCCAGGACCTGGGAAATGGAGTCCTCCACCCGCCGGACGGCGAACTGGGCCTCCTCCTCGCTGGCCACGGTACCCAGCTCCCGCCCCTCGAAGGACAGTGTGGTGGCGGTGGTATAGAGGGCCTGGAAGGCGGCGAAGGCCGCCACGGCCACGCCGGCCGACAGGAACAGCGCCGTCTGGATCAGCTGGTGCCGGGGCGTCCGCTCCCGCATCCGGACGATCATACGGTCAAGGAAGGAGCGGAAGCGGTAGGCCAGGGAGCCCGCCTTCTGCCGCAGCAGGGGCATGCTGCCCCGCAGGAGCAGCTGCAGCTGGCGGTAGGGGTTGCTGGACTCCGGGAACCGGCGGCGGGCGCGGTAATCCAGAATCCGGCTGGGACGCCTGGGCTGCTGCACCGCCGCCGCGGCACGCCGGACGGCTGGCTTTTTAGATTTTTCCGATGGATCTGGTTTTTTCTTATCCTTTTTTTGGATCATAGAATCCTCCGACAGTTACAAAGCGGTGCAAAGGGTTACAAATAGTTACAGTGGTATTTTACCCTATTTTCCCCCATTCGTCAAGACCTAAGATCGCTGATTTTCAATCTGCACAGCCGCTCAATGCGGCCATCACGCGATCTGCCGAGGCGCAGAGCGGAGCGAAGCCCATTCAAAAAAGATGCTTCGCATCTTTTTTGACACACAGAAGGGGGACGCGGCAAAGCCGCGTCCCACCTGCGCGCTACCGCAGCAGCACCGGCTGTATCTGCCTGCCCTCCAGGGCCGCCTCCACCGTCTCCCCGATGCGGGTGAAGTCCGCCATCAGGGAGCAGGGCTTGCGCTGAGGGTCATCCTGCCCGAAGGGCACGAAGTAGTAATTCTTCCGCGCCAGCAGCTCTCCCAGATTCCTCGCCGCCGCGCTGAGCCCGTCGTTGGTGGCAATCGCCGCCACCAGGGGCCTGTCGTTGCGGAGGTGGGCCTTGGCCGCCATAGTCACCGGCGTATCGGTGACGCCTGCGGCCAGCTTCGCCAGGGTGTTGCCCGTACAGGGCGCGATCACCAGTACGTCCAACAGCTGCTTCGGCCCAATGGGCTCTGCCGCCTGGATGCTGTCAATGGGCTTATGTCCGGTCAGCTCCTCCACCCGGGCCAGAAAGTCCTCCGCCCTGCCAAAGCGGGTGTCCGTGGTCTGACACGCCTGAGAGACGATGGGAAGGACCGTCCCATACTCCCGGCATATATGCTCCAGCTCCTTCAAAACCGCTGCGTGGGTGCAGAAGGAGCCGCATAGTGCAAATCCCACTCGCTGTGTTTTCAAATGGGTTCACCTCGTTCTTCCAATATATGGTACACGCTGTCCCGAATGGCGGCGGCGGCGGTGCGGGGAGCCGCCTTCCCCGGCAGGCCGGGGGCGGAAATCAGGCGGCGGTCCAGCCGCCGCGCCTCCTCCTGGTCCACCCCGCCGGGCGCGGAGGCCAAGTCGATGATCACGCAGTCCTCCCGCGTCTCCCTCAGCCGCGCCCCATCCAGGATGAGGGCGGGCGCCGTGTTGAAAATCAGATCGAACCGCTCCAGCCGCCCAGCCAGCGCGTCCGTCCGGAGGCTCTGGCAGCCCCACGCCTGGACCCAGGCCAGGTCCCCGTACTTCCGGGCGGACACCGTCACCTCGGCCCCCAGGGCCAGCAGCCGGTCCGCCAGCAGCCGTCCGATCCGTCCGTAGCCGATGATCAGGCACCGGCTCCCCAGGATCGTGCGGTCCGTGGACTCCATCGCCAGCTGGATGGCCCCCTCCGCCGTGGGCGCGGCGTTGGCGACCTGCGTCTCCTCCCGCGCGTAATAGTCCACCAGCGTCAGGCCGTAGTCCGCCATCAGCCGGGGCCCCAGGTTCCCGGTCATGCCGCCCAGCAGCAGCTGGTCGTACCGCAGCCGGGGCCACAGCCGCCGGAGCTCCAGCTCCGTGTCCGTCAGGGGCAGGTTCAGCCGGTCCCCCCGGCACACCGGCAGCGGCAGCAGCAGTATGTCTCCCTCCAGCGCCCGGTCCAGGCTGACGCTCCTTGGCGCGCCTCCCTGCTCCAGGCCCCAGGCCGTCACGTCCCTTCCATCCTCCAGCAGCAGCCGGGCCAGATACACCTGCCGCAGGTCGCCGCCCAGAATGGAGATTGTTGGTTCCATACACATCCCCCCTCTGCGCCCAGTCTATGCGCGGAGAAGAAAAAAGGCAACCCCATCCAAAAAGCCCTCCGCAGGAGTTTGCCGCCCGCAGGCGGCAAATAAATTTCAATCGTTTTTCCCGCGGCATGTACTACGATTTTGCAATGACCCCATCGAGGGGTCATGCAAAATTAAATTCTGCACGGCCACTCGATGTGGCCGCGCAGAATCTTGGGAAAAACTCTTTGCGCGGAGCGAGCGTCGAATTGTCTGCCGCAGGCAGGCAACCGAGGCGCAGAGCGCAGCGAACCCCCTCAAAAAAGATGCCTTGCATCTTTTTTGACTAAGAGCCCCGGGAGCGAATCGCTCCCGGGGCTCCTGGTCAGAATTTCTGTATGTCGTTCAGATCCATCATGAAAACGGTCACCCCGCCGGCGGTAATGGGCACCGGCACCATCGGGATGGAGGTCGTAGGACCGCCGGCGGACATTGACATGTTGGAATAGCTCATCTGCTGCCGCCGTCCGGCGCATTGCTTGAGGATGTCCAGCGCGGCCTGCACCCGGTGCTCCTCCACGCCGATCATCAGCGTCACGCTCCGCTTCTTGAGGAAGCCGCCGGTGGAGCTGAGCACCGTTGCAAAAAAGCCGCTCCGGGTCAGCTCGTCCACGGTATCCGGGTAATCGTCGCCCTGAACCACCGCCAGCAGCATCTTCTGCCTATACTTCTCCTTTTCCACAGAATCCACCTCACCTTTCAAAATGGAGTAGGGACCTCTGTCTCTATTATACCAGATACTGGCCGGTTTGCAAGAAAAATCTGACGGACAGCGGATTCCATCTTTTCCGGCTGGAAAAAATGTGCTATACTGGAAAAAAGAAGCCAAAAGGAGGACAAAGCATGGACAGAAATCGGCTGGAGGAGGGCATGCGGGAGCTGCCCATCGTGCAGTACGAATTTTTTGACACGGCGGAACTGACCTTCAGCCCCCGGGTCCGCCTGGTCTGCGAGACGGACTGCGCCCGGTGGGGGACCAGCTGGGCCTGCCCGCCCGCCGTGGGGACGGTGGAGGAATGCAGGGAGCGGTGCCTCCGCTACCCCCGCGCCCTGCTCATCACCACCATGAACGAGGTGGCGGACATCGCCGACCTGGAGGAAACCCTGACCACCCGCGCCCCCCACGAGGAGGTCACCCGGCAGGTAAACGCCCTGCTGCAGGCGCAGGGGGCGGAAACCTATCCGCTCTCCACGGAATCCTGCGCCGTCTGTCAAAAATGCGCCTATCCCGACGGCCCCTGCCGGCATCCGGAGCGGATGTTTCCCTGCCTGGAGAGCCACGGCATCCTGATCCTGGACACCGCCGAGCGGCTGGGGATTGAATTCCAGCCGGGCGGGAACGTGGTGACCTGGTTCAGCCTGATCCTCTATCGGGAGTGAGCACGGCGAAGCCTGTTCAGGAACGCTTCGCATCTTTTTTGACACGCAGACAGCCGCATGACGCCATCGTCATGCGGCTGCACCACAAACCGGAAAAACCGGAAACTACGCATCAATCCCCCTGCTGGTCAAATACTTCTTAACCATCAAGGCCACCTTAAAGGTAATCGCGTCGTCAAACTCCCGCAGGTCCAGGCCGGTCAGCTTCTTGATCTTCTCCAGGCGGTAGACCAGGGTGTTGCGGTGAACGAACAGCTTCCGGGCCGTCTCGGAGACATTGAGGTTGTTCTCAAAGAACTTATGGATGGTAAACAGCGTCTCCTGGTCCAGGGAATCGATGGGATTCTTCTTGAAGATCTCCACCAGGAACATTTCGCATAGGGTCGTGGGCAGCTGGTAGATCAGGCGGCCCAGTCCCAGGTTCTCATAGTTGATGATGTACTTCTCCGTGTCGAAGACCTTGCCCACCTCGATGGCGATCTGGGCCTCCTTATAGCTCTTGGCCAGATCCCGCAGGTGCAGGGCCACGGTGCCGATGCCGACCACCACCCGGCCCTCGCCGCCTACCCGCAGGGTATCCTCCAGCAGGGAGGCCACCCGCTGGACCTCCCTCTCCCCGCCGCTCTCCGGCAGCTGGTGGATGAGGGCCACGTCGCTGTCCCCCACGCTGAGGACGAAGTCGTTCTGCCGGTCAGGGAACAGGCCCTGGATCACGTCCATCAGCGACGCGTCCCCGTCCTCCAGCTGGCGCACCAGGAACACGCCCCGGGGCACCTCCGGCGCCACATGGAGCTCCTTGGCCCGCATGTAGATGTCCCCCAGCATGATGTTGTCCGAGATAATATTCTTAATAAAGGAGCCCCGGTCGTGCTTTTCCTCGTAATAGCTCTTGGCTCCGTTGAGGGCCACGCTGGCCATGGAGCAGACGGTGCGGCTGACCTCGTCCTCCCCCATGGTGAACACGGCGTAATCGAAATGGGAGCCCCAGCCCCCCAGGGCATGAAAGGTCCTGCCGTCCATCACGGCGACGGCGCCGTCGACCTGGTTGATCTGGCCCACGTACTCGGGCCACTTCTTCCCGATGAGCCCCAGATCGCTGCAGGAAATCACCGTCCCCTCTCCGTCAATCACGCCAACGACGCGGTCGGCGGCTTCCTTGATCTGCAGGACAACATTTTGAAAAATTCTTCCTGACATAGCGGTTCTCCTCCATCAGCCATTCATCATCTGTAATGGGACGCATCCTTTGTGCAATCTGTCGGAACTGTTTTTATTATACCGTGCCCATCGACACTTTGCAAGACATTTTTTCTTTTTTCCACAAAAAAATTCAAGTCATTTTGGCTGGTTTGTTAGTTTCACGCTTTTTTTCATGTTTTCCACCTATTTTCAAAACTTCTTCCCCGGTCAAAAGCCGGTATTGCCCTCTTTCCAGCCCGTCATCCAGTACAAGCGTTCCCATGGACAGCCGCTCCAACCGGCAGACCGCCGCGCCCCGGCTGGCAATCATCCGTTTGATTTGGTGAAATTTCCCCTCGTGCAAAGTGACCAACGCCTCCAGCCCCTCCCCCAGGGGCTCCAGCTTCGCCGGCAGGCAGGCCGTGCCGTCCGCCAGGACAATCCCCGCCGCGAAGGCCGCCCGGTCCGCCTCCCCCAGGGGGCGGTCCACCCGGATGCGGTAAACCTTATCCACGTGGCGCTTGGGGGACAGCAGCCGGTGGGCCAGCTCCCCATCGTTGGTCAGCAGCAGCAGCCCCTCGCTGTCCTTATCCAGCCGCCCCACGGGGCTGAGCCCCTGCCGCCGCAGCTCCGGGCTCAAAAGGTCCAGGACCGTCTCCTGCCGGGGGTCCTCGGTGGCGGAGAGGACCCCGGCGGGCTTGTTGAGCATGACGTAGGTATACGCCCGGATCACCGCCTCCTCCCCGTCCACCTGAATCCGGGAGGCGGCGGGGTCCGCCTTGTCCTCCGCCCTCGCGGCGGGGACGCCGTCCACCAGCACCCGCCCCTCCTTGACCAGGACCTTGACCTCCCGCCGGGACCACCGCCCCGTGGAGGCCAGCAATTTGTCCAGACGCTCCATGTCCTTCGCCCTCCCCTCTCTTTGCCTCCAGTGTAGCCGATTTTCTCCAAAAGCGCAACAGAAAAAAGCGAAACGCCGCCAGAAATTTCCTCCGCCCGCCCCTCCCTTTTCCGAAGATTTTCCAAACCCTGAAAACTCCGGCAAAAAAATGTGGAAAATCGCAAACAGTTGTGCTATCATTGGGGGAGAAACTATTTGAGGAGGCTTCGCCGTGACCATACTGAACGCTTTGCTCCTGGGCATCATCCAGGGCGTGGCAGAATTTCTGCCCATTTCCAGCTCCGGCCACCTGTCCATCGCCCAGAATCTGCTGGGCATGGGGATGGAGGGGGCGGACGACGTATTCTTTGACGTACTGCTCCACCTGGGCACCCTGGCGGCGGTATTTGTCGCCTACTGGGCCGACATCCGGGAAATGATTCTGGAGTTCATCCAGATGATCCGCGACGCCGCCGGCCGGTCGTCCCCCCAGCGGGTCCCCTCCGCCCGGCGGATGATCCTTCTGATCGTGGTGGGCACCCTGCCCCTGTTCCTGATCCTGATCCCGCCCGTCAAGGGCTTCGTGGAGGGGCTGTACGCCAACACCTTCTTCGTGGGCGGGGCCCTGCTGGCGACGGGCCTGCTGCTCTATTTCTGCGACCGCGTGCCCAAGGGGCGGAAGAACGAGCGCACTGCCACCCTGGCCGACGTCCTCCTGGTGGGCGCGGGCCAGGCCATCGCCACCTGTCCCGGCATTTCCCGGTCCGGCATGACCATCTGCATGGGCTGCTTTAGGGGCTTTGAGCGGCGGTTCGCCGTGCGCTTCGCCTTTTTGCTGTCCATCCCCGCCGTGCTGGGGGCCAACATCCTGCAAATCAAGGACGTGGCCGCCGCCGGCGGCATCGACGTGAAGCTGCTCCCCGCCTATATCCTGGGCGTACTTGTGGCGGCGGTCAGCGGCTACTTCTCCATCCGCCTGGTGCGCATGGTGGCGGACAAGGGCCGCTTCGGCGCGTTCGCCTACTACTGCTGCGCGGCGGGCTCCGTGACCGTGATCCTGAGCCTGCTGAAGTTCTTCAACCTGCTGTGGTACAAGGCCGCGGTCTGACGCGCCGTTACATAGGAGGAGAGAGACAATGGCAAAAGAACTGTGGGACGCCTATGACCGGGAGGGGAACCGCCTGGGCTTCGACCTGGTCCGGGGCGAACCCGTGCCCGAAGGCGCGTACCATCTGGTAGTGGAAGTCCTCGCCGTGACCCATGACGGGCAGGTGCTGGTGACACAGCGCCACCCGGATAAAGCCTGGGGCGGCTACTGGGAGTATACGGGAGGCTCCGTGGTAAAAGGCGAGACGCCTGTGGAGGGCGCGCTGTGGGAACTGCGGGAGGAGACGGGGATCGCCGTACCGCCGGAGGACCAGCACCCGGTCTACGTGGATACCTGGCCGGAAACCGCAGGGATGGGCGCGGGCTCCTCCATCTATCACAGCTTTGTGGCATTCTTTGACCCGGCGGAACAGTCCATCCGCCTCCAGGAGGGCGAAACGGTGGATTACAAACTGCTGCCCTACGGGGCGTTCAAGCAATTCCTGCTGGAGGACCGGTTCGTGGACGTGGTCCGCCGCCGCTTCCTGGACTGCCAGGCCGGCTTTGACCGGATCATCACAGCGCATTTCAATTAAAGAGGGAGAACCATGGCAACGACACGAAAGAAAACCACATCCGGCGCCCGCAGCGGAACGAAAACCGGCGGCTCCCGCTCCGGGACCGCCTCCAGGTCCCGCGCCTCCGCCAAAAACGCCAAGCGCCCGATCCGCCGGGAGGCGGGGGGCATGGTCATGCTGCTGCTGGCGCTGATCGTCCTGGTGAGCTACTTCACCGGGGACGGCTGGCTCATCGACCTGATCCCCAGGGCCTGCAAGGGTCTTTTCGGCGTGGGATACTACCTGATGGTCCCCGCCCTGCTGGCGGCGGCCTGGGTGCTGATCACCCACCGGGGCCAGCCCGTGGCCCTGCGCACCGCCTGCGCCCTGTTGACCCCCTACCTCTTCGGCGGGATGTGCCACATGCTTTTCTGCAAGCTGGACCTCTCCGACGCCGCCAAACTGTTCCCCACCCTGTGGGAGACGGGCTTCACCCTGGCGTCCGGCGGCGTCCTCTCCGGGGGCACCGCCCACGGCTTCATGGCCGTGCTGGGCAAGCCCGCGTCGGTGATCGTCTTCCTGGTCCTGCTGCTGGCCATGCTGATGGTGGTGGCCCAGGTGACCCCCGCTATGCTCATCGAGCTGTGGCGGGAGCGGGAGGACTATGAC
>VSNB01000010.1:20704-23763 GCA_009774055.1 Clostridiales bacterium | reverse complement strand
CACCATCCCCGGCATGCCCCCCTCCCTGCTCCATCCCCCCCAGGGGGACGCCTTCGCCTGCCGGAAAGAGTACGCCCTTGCTATCGACTACCAGGAGGCCCCGCCCATGTTCCATGTGGGCGGGGAGCACTACGCCGCCACCTGGCTGCTGGACGAGCGGGCCCCGAAGATTGCTTCGCCGATAGGAGGCGGCCTCCATGGATGATATTTTATTGGACGTACAGGACCTGACCCACTGCTTCCGGCTGGGCCGGAACCGGACCCTGCGGGTCCTGGATGGGGTGTCCTTCCAGCTGCGCAGGGGGGAGATTTTCGGACTGGTGGGGGAATCCGGGTCCGGGAAGTCCACGGCGGCCAAGTGCATCATGAACATCCTCCGCCCCACCGCCGGGAAGATCCGGTACCTGGGGGTCAACACCTGCGACCCTGGGCAGTTCCGCTCCCACCGGAAGCTGCTGCAGACCTCCCGGCAGATCATCTTCCAGGACTCCACCTCCAGCCTCAATCCCCGGATGACCGTGGCGGAGATCATCGCTGAGCCCATGGCCATCCACCGCATCCTCCCCTCCCGGGGCTCCCTCCGGGCGGAAGCGGCCTTCCAGCTCAAATGCGTGGGCATGGACCCCGGCTGTCTGGACAAGCGGCCCCCGGAGCTCTCCGGCGGACAGCGGCAGAGGACGGCTATCGCCCGGGCCCTGAGCATGAGCCCCGAACTTCTGGTGGCGGACGAGCCCATCGCCTCCCTGGACGTATCCATCCAGGCCCAGATCATCAACCTCTTTAAGCATCTGCAGGCCGAGCACGGGTTTACCTTCCTCTTCATCGCCCACGACCTGTCGGTGGTGCGGTATCTCTGCGACCGGGTGGGCGTCCTGTTCAGGGGCCGGCTGGTGGAGATGGGGCCGGCGAAGGAGGTCTTTTCCCACCCCCTGCACCCCTACACCCAGGCCCTGCTCTCCGCCGTCCCCATTCCGGACCCCCGGCGGGAGCGGGCCCGGCAGCTGCTGGACCTTGACGAAGTCCCCTTTGACCGGGAGGGGACGCTGGCGGAGGCTTTCCCCGGCCACTTTGTTTTACGGAAGGAGGGCACGGCATGAGACGAAAAAATCCAGTTCTCTACTACGGCGGCAAGCTCCTAAGCTTCCTGCTCAGCGTGTTTTTCCTATCCCTGGCGGTGTTTTACGCTTCGCGGCTGGCCCCGGGGGATCCGCTGGTTTCCTACTACGGCGAGCGGGCGGAGAAAATGACCGTCCAGGAGCGCGCCCAGGCGGAGGAGCGGCTGGGACTGCATCAGCCCATCCACGTCCAGTACGCCCGCTGGCTGCAAAACGCCCTGGCGGGGGACTTCGGCATCTCCTATAAGTACAAGACGGACGCGCTGTCCGTCATCGCCGCCCGCCTGCCCAACACCCTGCTCCTGGGGGGGACCGGCTTTGTTCTGATCTTCACCGGCGCACTGGCGCTAGGGGCGGTCTGCGCCTGGAACGAGGGGAACCGGCTGGACCGCTTCCTGTGCCGGGCGGGGACGGCGATCAGCTGCATCCCGGAATTCTGGCTGTCCCTGGCGCTGATCCTGGTGTTCGCCGTCCGGCTGCGGTGGCTGCCCAGCGGCGGGGCATACTCCCTGGGGGGAGGCGGCCCGGCGGACCGGGCGGCCCACCTGCTCCTGCCCCTGACCGTGACTGTGGCGGGCCATCTGTGGTACTACGCCTACATGATCCGCAACCGCCTACTGGAGGAGATCCGCTCGGACTACGTGCTGCTGGCCAAGGCCAAGGGCCTCAGCCGCCGGAAGGTCCTGTTCCGGCACTGCCTCCGGGGGGCGATGCCCGCGTACCTGAGCCTGATGGCGATCTCCGTGCCCCACATCCTGGGGGGGACCTATATCGTGGAGACGGTGTTCTCCTACCCGGGCATCGGCGCGCTGTCCTATGAGAGCGCCAGGTACCAGGACTACAACCTGCTGATGCTGCTGTGCGTCCTGACCGGCGGCGCGGTGATCCTGTGCAGCATCCTGGCCCAGATCGTCAGCGAGCGGATCGATCCCCGGATGCGGAGCGGGGAGCCGGCGGAGGTGACGGACCATGGATGAACGATTTACCCTCACAGGTCCCCGGACGCCCCTGCCGCCCCCGCCGGTAAAACGGCCGTGGCATGAGGGGAAGCCCGTCGCAGCTATGGTTACGCTGGCGGTGATCGTCCTGGGCTGTCTGGGCTGTGAGCTGTTTATTCCCAAGGACCCGGCCTACATGGACCTGTTCCGCCCGTCGGAGGCTCCGGGCCCCGCCTTCTGGTTCGGCTCCGACCCCATGGGGCGGGACATCTTCTCCATGATCTGGTACGGCGGGCGCGTCTCCCTGCTGATCGGCTTTCTGTCCGCAGGAATCTCCACCGCCCTAGCGGCGCTGTTCGGCACGGTCAGCGGACTGGCCCCCAGGCGGCTGGACGAGCTGCTCATGCGCCTGACGGAGATCTTCCTCAGCATCCCCTCCCTGCTGCTGATCGTCCTGCTCCAGGCGGTCCTGGGGAAGGCCGGCGTGGTCAGCCTCTCGGTGGTCATCGGCGTCACTGGGTGGACCGGCATGGCGAAGGTGGTCCGCGCCGAGGTGCGGCGGCTGCGGGAGAGCGAGTACGTGCTGGCGGCAAGGTGCATGGGGGCGGGGTTCTTCCATGTGCTGCGGCGGCACCTGGCGCCCAACTTCTTCTCCTCCATCATGTTCATGGCCGTCATGAGCATCCGCTCCGCCATCGCGGCGGAGTCCACCCTCAGCTTCATGGGCCTGGGCCTGCCGCTGGAGGTGGTCAGCTGGGGCAGTATGCTGTCCCTGGCGGAAAAGGCCCTGCTCAGCGGGGCCTGGTGGATCATCCTGATCCCCGGGGCGTTCCTGGTGGTGACGTTGCTGTGCGTGACCAGCATCGGGAGCTGGCTGCGGGGCGAGGGGAACGACCAGGGGAGCAATCTATAACTCTTCCCCAAAGATGCGCCGCATCTTTGGGGGACAGCCGGCGGCGGGGCCCCCCCCCCCGCCAGCGCCCCGCCGCCGGCGGGGGCGAGGGGG
>VSNB01000010.1:0-20694 GCA_009774055.1 Clostridiales bacterium | reverse complement strand
ACAACCCCACCCCCCCCCCCCCCCCGTTGTGTGGGGGCGCCCCCCGGCCGCGCCGGCCCGCCCCCCCCCCCCCCCCCCGCGCCGGTATGTCCAAGCATGCGGCGTCTGGCACTTGACGCACAAATGGATTTTCCGCAAAGGCGGTTTATGCAGTTTACAAATCATTTGGAAAATGTTATACTACGCTTTATGAAGTCTGGCGCGTACGGCGGAGGATGCCGCCGGCATAGAATGTCAGACAGGAAACGAGGTGGCGGGATGAGCAGGGAGAAGGTCTATCAGCTGCTGCACGCTTCTCCGGAGGACTATATTTCCGGTCAGGAGCTCAGCCGTCGGCTGGGCGTCAGCAGGGCGGCGATCTGGAAGGCTATCGACAGCCTGCGCCGGGACGGCTACGTGATCGAGGCGCATACCGGCCTGGGCTACCGGTTGGCCGCGTCGCCGGATTCCCTGGCGGAGCGGGAGATCCGGCGGTACCTGACGGTCCCCTGTCCGGACCTGCGGTGCCTGGAAGAGATCGACTCCACCAACTCCTACCTCAAGCGGGAGGCACTCTCCGGCGCACCCCACGGCGCCGTGGCGGCCGCCGACTGCCAGAGCGCCGGACGGGGCCGCATGACCCGCTCCTTCCGGTCCCCGCCGGGGAAGGGCGTCTACCTCTCCATTCTCCTGCGGCCCCAACTGCCCCCCGGCGCGCTGATGGGAGTGACGGGCATGACCGCCGTGGCGGTCTGCCGCGCCGTGGAGCGGGCCGCCGGCGTCCGACCGGGAATCAAATGGACCAACGACCTGGTGCTGAACGGCAGGAAGCTCTGCGGCATTCTCACGGAGCTGGCGGTGGAGGGGGAGACGGGCATGACCCAGTCCCTGGTCATCGGGGCCGGGGTCAACGTCAGCCATACCCCGGAGGATTTCGGGCCCGAGGTGGCTCAGATGGCGACCTCCCTGGCCCAGGAGGGCTTCGCCGCGTCCCGGGCGCAGCTGGCCGCCGCCATGATTGAGGAGCTGCGGAATCTGTCCGATGCCCTGGGCAGCGACGTCAGCCCGTGGGTGGAAGCCTACCGCCGGGACTGCGTGACCCTGGGCAGGCCGGTGCGGCTGCTGTGGAGCGACCGGCAGGAGCAGGGGCATGCCCTGGATATCGATGACCAGTTCGGACTGATCGTCCGGCTGCCGGACGGCAGCGAAACCACCATCCGCACCGGCGAGGTGTCGGTCCGGGGACTTTACGGCTACACGGAGTGAACGAGCATGAGACGACAGAAAAAGAAATATTCCAACCCCTACCATGCCTACCGGGGCAAGTCCCGGTGGAAGAAGATTCTCTTATGGAGCCTGGCGGTTCTGGCGGCGCTGGCGTTGCTGCTGGGGGCCTGGCTTCTGCTGAACCAGGCGGAGCCCGGTGTCGCCGGGTTTTTCAAGGGCGGGTTTTCCAGCAACGTCACCCTGCCCATTGCTTTGATGCGCTGATTTATAGAGACGGATATTATGAACGCCTTAGTGATGAACTGCAGTCCGGTGAGAACCGGAGCGACCGCCGAAATCGCGCACACTATATCCGACTGCCTCAAAGAGCGGTATGATGTGAGAAACGTCTGTATCGATGACTTTAACATTCATTTTTGCAAAGGGTGCAGAAGCTGCCACCATACGGCGGAATGTATTCAGCGCGACGATACGGACAGCGTCATAAGACTTTATAAATGGGCAGACGTTATCGTATCCGTATCCCCCTCCTATTGGGCGGATATTCCGGGACAGTTCAAGGCCTTTATCGACCGGTGCACTCCGTGGTGCAATACCCATGAGCCGCACGCATCGATAGGCGGCGGAAAAAGGGGATACTCCGTGGCGCTAAGAACGGGTCCGAGCATGCGGGAATGCGACAGAATTATTGAGAGCATCGAGCATTTTTATGGACACCTGGAAATTGCGCGCTGCGGGAAATTGGAGCTGTGTTCCGTAGAGAACAAAGAGGCGGCGCAGAAAAGAAAGCATGAAATCATTGCATTCTGCAAGAAGATATGGAGCGAGAAAGGATGAAACAACAAGTATGAGCATCTATCCTGACTTATTCCTCACCTTCGCAAAGGTGGGGGTCATGACCTTCGGCGGCGGCTACGCCATGCTGCCCATCCTCCAGCGGGAGGTTGTGGAGAACAAGGGCTGGGCCACCGAGGAGGAACTGACGGACTACTTCGCCATCGGCCAGTGCACTCCCGGCATCATCGCGGTGAATACCGCCACCTTCATCGGCCAGAAGAACAAGGGGACCCTGGGGGGAATCCTTGCCACCCTGGGCGTGGTGTTTCCCTCCCTGGTGATCCTTTCCCTGCTGGCGGGGGTCATCACCCAGTTCTCCCACCTGGACTGGGTGAACCACGCCTTCGGCGGCATCCGGGTGTGCGTGTGCATCCTGATCCTCAACGCGGTGGTGAAGCTCTTCAAGAAGGCGGTCATTGACGCGCCTACCATGGTCATTTTCCTGGCGGTGGCTCTGGGCAGCTATTTCCTGACCTTCCTCAGCCCGGTGGTCTTTGTGCTGGCGGCGGCCATCGTGGGCATCCTGCTGAAGAATCTGGGGGTGAAAAAATGATTGTCTTCCTGCAGCTCTTCTTCGAGTTCTTCAAGACCGGCCTGTTCGCCGTAGGCGGCGGCATGGCCACCCTGCCCTTCCTTTACGATATGGGAACGAAATATCCCGAGTGGTTTCGTGTGGCCGGTGCGCCCTCGGACGTGATTGCCAATATGATCGCCGTGAGCGAATCCACGCCGGGACCCATCGGCGTCAATATGGCCACCTATATCGGCTTCATCACCGGAGGCTCTATCGGCGGGACGCCCCTGGCCCTCCTGGGCGCGGTGGTGGCTACCCTGGGACTCATTACCCCCTCTATTATCGTAATTCTCATCATCGCCTCCTTCCTCAAGAGCTTCCGGAACAACCGGTATGTGGACAGCGCCTTTTATGGCCTGCGGCCCGCGTCCACGGGGCTCATTGCGGCGGCGGGACTGTCGGTGGTGGTCAGCAACCTGTTTTTCTCCGACGCCCTGACCCAGGGCCTCTCTCTGGCCGTATTCAACTGGAAGGGCTGGGCCCTGGCCGCCGTACTGTGGATCCTGACCAACCTGGTCAAGCAGACCAAGAAGCTCCACCCCATTCTGTTTATTCTGGCTTCCGCTGCAGTGGGCATCCTTTGGGGCATGTAGCGAAATTTTGAAAGGACGGGGGCGGTTTATTGTGGGAGACAGAATCTACGAAAGAATACTGGACGCCATGCAGGAAACGGGCGTATACGTGATCCGGGAGGACGATCACCGGATCCTGTACCTGAATGAGCGCGTACGCAGGATCACCCCTTCCGCCAAGCTCGGGATGGTCTGCCACCTGCTCTGGCCTGCCAGCTGCTCCTGCTGTCCCCTGCTGACCATCGGGGACAGGCAGGAGAGCCGGTCCGTGTGCTATAACAGCCCCTTCGGACAGGCGGTGGACATCGTGGCCTCCCGGATTCTCTGGGAGGAGGACATTCCCGCCTTTGTCATCACCCTGACCCCCCATATGGAGGCGTCGGGCTACATCTACCAGCAGCTGGTCCGGGCGAACCTGACAAAGGACACCTATGAGGTCATCCGGCTGGGTGGGGAGGACTGGGCCCGCAGCCGGCCGGAGCCCCTGTCCGACTGGCTGGAGCGGTTCATCCGAAAGGGGCGGCTGCACCCGGAGGACGTGGAGCGCGTCCGGGCCTTCGTCCGGCTGGACCACCTGCGGGAGGGCCTGCGCGGCGGAAAGAGCATTCTCAACTGCACCTTCCGCCGCTGGGTCCGCGGCGGCTTCCGCTGGCAGCTGCTGGAGGCGGTGCGCGACTTCGGGTACGCCGACGGGGAGCAGCTGGCCCTGCTGTGCGCCAAGGACGTGCACAACGTGCTCCGGGAGGGCCTGGAGCGGGAGGAGAGCAATATCCGGCGCCAGGAGATCATCCGCGCCTTGGGGGAGCAGAACTACGCCATCTATGTGATCGACCTGGACACCGGCCTGGCGGACCCCGTCCGGGTCAACGGGCAGATGCATCGCATCGACGGCGGCCAGCTGGTGGACTGGGAGAAATCCCTGCGCCCCCAGCTGGAGGCCCAGCTCCACTGGGAGTATCTGGACGCCTTCCGCCAGCACTTCTCCCTGGAGAGCCTCCGCCGGGCCCGGGAGCGGGAAATTCCCCGGGTGGAGCTCCTCTGCCAGCGGACCTGCGACGGCGACCTGTACAGCTATATCGCCATCAACGCCTGCTTCACCCAGGAGCGGAACCGTCAGCGATACGTGGTGCTGGCCCTCCAGGACGCCGAGGACCGGGTCCGGCAAGAGCTGGAGCGCAGCCAGTGGGATATGCAGATGGCCTCCATCCTGAAGTGCCGGTACAGCGTCATGAACACCGTCCACCTGGACACGGGCCTGTGCGAGCGGATCGACCTGCGGCAGGCCGCCAGCACCAAGGATTTCCAATCTGATAACTACGGCCAGCATGTGGAGCGCGCTTTGGCCTCCCTGGTCTGCGAGGAGGACGCCCAGACCTTCCGGGACACCATGTCCCTGGAGGTCATCCGGCAGAAGGCGCTGGAAACGCTGGATTACGCGGAGGAGGTCTGTCAGTACCGGACCCGGGAGCAGCCGCCACGCTGGCTGGAACAGCACGTGGTCTATAGCCGCCAATCCGGCGAGATTCTGGTGAACATCCTGGGCCGGGACATCACCAGTGAAAAGGACCGGGAGGCCCACCGGCAGGATAAGGACCAGGAGAAGCTGGACATCATCCGAAGCCTCAGCGGCATGTTTTTCGCTACTTATTACGTGGACCTTCTGGCGGACACCTTTCAAAATGTCACCCAGCTGCAGGAGGTGGGCGAGTTTCTGGGGTCGCGGATTCAGTACTCCGACGGCATCCGCGCCTATGCCAAGCGGTTCATTTACGCCGGCGACCGTGCGGAGTTCCTGAGCGTCATGTCCATCGAAAATCTCCGCGGCAGCCTGGGCGGGGACCGGTCCTTTCTGGCCATTGAGTACCGCAAGCTGCCCGTCCCCGGCGAGGACGCCCTGCCGGAGCAGTGCGGCTGGACCCGGGCCACGGCGGTGCTGGTCCGCAGCGACAGCCGGGGACGGCCCTGCACCGTCCTCTACGCCGCCCAGGACGTGACGGAGAGCAAGCAGAAGGAGGCCCGGGAGCGGCAGGCCCTTCTGGACGCCTATCAGGCCGCCAACCACGCCAACTCCGCCAAGAGCGACTTCCTCTCCCGGATGAGCCACGATATCCGCACCCCCATGAACGGCATCATGGGCATGACCAGCATCGCCATCAGCCACATCAACGACCGGGCCCGGGTGCTGGACTGCCTGCAGAAGATCACCGTATCCAGCCGGCATCTCCTCAACCTGGTCAACGAGGTGCTGGACATGAGCCAGATCGAATCGGGCAAGATGGACCTGGCGGAGAAGCCCTTCCTCATTCCGGATATGATCGGCGAGCTGGCGATCATCCTCCGCTCCCCCATCCAGGAAAAGGGCCACCAGCTGCGGATCTATCCCCCGGAGACGGAGCATCCCGCCGTCATCGGGGACCCCGCCCGCCTGCAGCAGGTGTTCGTCAACACCCTGGGCAACAGCGTCAAGTATACGCCGCCGGGGGGCCTGCTGGAGGTCATGGTCCGGGAAAAGGAGGCCCGGGAGCACGGGTACGGCTGCTACAGCTTCGTGTTCCGGGACAACGGCGTGGGCATGGACGAGGAATTCGTCCGGCGGATCTTCGAGCCCTTCAGCCGGGCGAAGGACTCCCGCACCGGCGCCATCGAGGGCGCCGGCCTGGGCATGACCATCGCCCAGAACATCGTGCGCATCATGGGCGGCGACATCGCCGTGAAGAGCCGCCCCGGGGAGGGGACCCAGTTCACGGTGACCCTCTTCCTGAAGCGGCAGACCGGCGAGGGGCCGGACGCCGCGTCCTGCGGGCCGGCATACCGGGCCCAGTCCTTCCAGGGCCGGCGGTTCCTGCTGGTGGAGGACAACGAGATCAACCGGGAAATCGCCTGCGAGCTTCTGGAGGACGCCGGCGCGACGGTGGAGTGGGCCGGAAACGGCCAGGAGGCCCTGGACCTCTTCCGCGCGTCGGCCCCCGGCCGCTACGACCTGATTCTCATGGACATCCAGATGCCCGTTATGAACGGCTGCGACGCCGCCCGGGCCATCCGGGGCCTGTCCCGCCCCGACGCCGCCGCCGTCCCTATTCTGGCCATGTCCGCCAACGCCTTTGCCGAGGACATCGCCGCCAGCCGGGAGGCCGGGATGAACGAGCATATTACGAAGCCGCTGGACATTCCCCGCCTGATGGACGCCCTGAGCCGCTGGCTCCCGGAGACGGAGCTATAGCAATGAGCGTATACAGACTGTCAAAAAAGCCCTCCGCAGGAGTTTTCGCTGAAGGCGAAAATAAATTTTAATCACTTTTTGGCGGCATGTACGTCGAAAAAGTACTTTGCGGGCCGAACTCGGCCCGGTCCCTTTTCTCAAAAAAGATGCTTCGCATCTTTTTTGACACGCATAGAACCCCGCCGGAGGATTCTCCTCCGGCGGGGTTCTCTCATAGGGCGGCGGGATCACTGACCCAGAAATACCGCGTCTACGTCCTTTACGAAGTTTTCCACGCTGTAGCAGACAAATATCCGGTCCATCTGATTCTCCTCCGCGTACTGCGCCACGGAGGTGCGGTAATACCGCAGGTCCAGCAGGTGGATTTCCGAAAAATACTGGCTCAAAAAGGGCGCCATGCTGTCGCTGTAGCTGTCCCGGACCAGGAGCAGCTTCTCCCCGGAGGCCGCCTCCGGATTGCGCACGATATACAGCGGCGCGTTGCCCCCCAGGAAGGAGGAATATTTGTCCTTCTCCTCCAGGAAGCTGTCCACGTACAGCCCGCGGGTTTCACCGGCGGTGACGTCCTCCACGGTAATGCCCGCCCCGGAGACGTACCGCTCTATGGTATCCGGCTCCAGCCAGTGGACGCCGGAGGTGGAGTAGAGGGTGCCGTAAAATTCCTCCGATACCGTTTCCGGCGTTCCCAGGGGAACGGCCTGCTCCCCCATGGACTCCATCAGCGCCGCATAGCCCCGCCATGCGCCGGCGCTAGTCCAGTGGTGATCCGTGCGGTAGAACAGGGAGGCGTCGGGCGAGCCGGCCATCCACTTCTCCATGTCCACCCAGACGGCGTCCGGGACGCTGGCTCGGACCTTCTCCAGGTAGGCCGCCTGGTCGAAGTTTTCCGACCCGGCGGGCAGCTGGTCCCGGTACGCCTCCGCCGCCGTGGGGATCAACCCCAGGTACACCGGGAGGTCCGTCTTTTCCGTCAGCTTCTGCAGAAATGCGATGTTTTGATCCGCCCGGCTGGTGTCCTCCAGCTTGTGAATCAGCCTGTCGCCGCAGAGGTACACGCCGTGGAACTCCCGCTTGCCCAGCAGGTACTCATACCGGTTCTTCAGCCCCATCCAGCCGTCCCGCAGGGGGAACTGGTCCTCCAGGTATTTCTCCAGACCGGCGGTATAGCTGCCGTCCCGCAGGGCGGACCAGGAGAAGGCTGGCAGCTGGCTCAGGTTCCGGTTCTCCACCGGGGAGAAGGTCCGGTCCGGCAGCAGCAGGTGCAGCAGGCCGAAGCCCGCCAGGAATACGCAGAAAATCGCCGCCGTGATTCGTTGGGATGTCTTTGTCATGGTTCCTCTCCCCCTTTCTCAGAACCGAAAATACAGGAACGGATTGTACCCCGCGTCCACCAGGGACGCGGTGCACAGGATCAGCGCCCCCAGCGTCAGCAGCGGCGCCAGCACGGACCGGCCCCGCTCCCCCAGCCTGTTCCAAAGCCGGTTCAGCAGCGGCGTGGAGCCCGCCGCCAGGATCACCAGCGTGGGCAGATAGGTCCGCAGGCGGTAGCCGTCCACCGGGCTGAACCAGCCTCCGCCGCCGAAGAGGGAGCTGAAATACGCCCCCAGCCGTCCCATGTCCTCCACGGCGAACAGCGCCCAGCCGATCAGGACGACCGCCATCGTGTAGACATGCCGGACCGCCCCGGGCAGCTTCTCCAGCCGCTTCCCCAGGAACAGCCGCTCCGCCAGCATCCACGCGCCGTAGTACAGGCCCCACAGCAGGAAGTTCCAGCCCGCCCCGTGCCAGATGCCGGTGAGGGTCCAGACGATCAGGATGTTCCGAATCCATTTCCACTTGGGGACCCGGTTGCCGCCCAGGGGGAAGTAGACGTACTCCCGGAACCAGGTGGTCAGGGAGATATGCCACCGCTTCCAGAACTCCACCACAGACCTGGAGATATAGGGATAGTCGAAGTTTTCCAGGAACTCAAACCCGAACATCCGCCCCAGGCCGATGGCCATGTCGCTGTAGCCGGAGAAGTCAAAGTAAATCTGGAAGGCGTAGGCCGCCAGGCCCATCCACGCGCCCGCGGCCGTCAGGCTTTCCGATGCCAGGGACTGGTCCCACAGCTGGCCGATGGCGTTGGCCAGGAGCACCTTTTTCGCCGCGCCCACGGTGAAGCGCTGGACGCCGGAGACAAATTTCTCCAGGTCCTCCCGCCGGCTCTCCAGCTGGTCCGCCACGGACTTGTAGCGGACGATGGGGCCCGCGATGAGCTGGGGAAACAGGGTCACGTAGGCGCCGAAGGTGACGGGATTTTTCTGCACCGGCGCATCCTGGCGGTAGACGTCGATGGTATAGCTCATGGTCTGGAAGGTGTAAAAGCTGATGCCGATGGGCAGGGGCAGGCCCAGCGCCGGCAGGGAGAGCCCCGTCAGGGCGTTGACGTTCCCGGCGATGAAGTCCCAGTACTTGAAGAAGATCAGGATTGCAAGATTGAAGAACACCGAGGACGCCACCGCCCGCCGGGCCTTCCTGTCATCCGCCCGCCAGCGCTCCACCAGCATGCCGTGGACGTAGTCAACCACGATGGACAGCAGCATGATGAGAATGTAGACCGGCTCTCCCCAGCCATAGAAAAACAGGCTCACCAGCAGCAGAACCAGATTCCGCAGCTTCAGCGGCGTCAGCTTATAGACGGCCAGCACGGCCATGAGATAGAAAAACAGAAAGGGCAGGCTGGAAAAGATCATAATTTTTCTCTCCTGTAAAAAGGGGCATACATGCGGTAAAACATGTACGCCCCGGCATTGTTACGCAAACAGGCTGTTGAACTCCTCCACCGCCCGGTCCTGCTCCCCCTGGGCGACGATCAGGGCAACCACGTTCCCCTGGGTGATGATCTTGGCCTGCTCCCAGCCCTCCAGCGTCATAGGGTAGAAGGCCCCGTTCTCGATCTGGTAGTCAATCCGGGCCTGGAAGATGTCCGCCACCGCTTTCGCGTCGGCCTCATTCTCCAGCTCCACCAGGGCAAACTCAAAAGCCACGGCGGAGATCATCGCTATTTTCAGCACGGACTGCTTCGCGGCGTAGTTCTCCAGGCCGGGATAGAGCTGGGAGAGCTGCTCCGCCTCCACGTCTCCCATGGCGGGCTGATTGTCCGCTCCCAGGGACGCCATGAAGTCCTCGTAGTACTTGTTCAGATCGGGGGCTTCCTTGTTTTGTCCGCCGCCTCCGTTGCCGCCGCAGGCGGCCAGGGCCAGCAGAAGGGTCATGCTCAGCAAAATGCTCGTCAGTTTTTTCATGTGTACCTCCAAGGTATTTTTTACCATCCGTCAATCGGACTGTCCTATTAGACGGACTTCCCTCATAATTGTTCCCCGGATTTCAAAAAACTTTCCGTCACAATTTGCCGATCTCCTCCAGCAGCGCGTCCACCAGCCTGTCCTGGGGGACCTTGCGGAGAATCGTCCCTTTGCGGAACAGGAGCCCCTCCCCCTTTCCGCCGGCAATGCCCACGTCGGCGGCGGCGGCCTCGCCGGGGCCGTTCACCGCGCAGCCCATCACCGCTACGGTGATGGGTTTCCTGCAGCCCGCCAGGCGGCGCTCCACCTCCTCCGCCATGGGAATGAGGTCGATATTGGTCCTGCCGCAGGTGGGGCAGGCGATGATATTGGGGCCCTCCTGCCGCAGGCCGGCGGCCAGGAGGATTCTTTTCGCCGCGTAGATCTCCTCCACCGGGTCCGCCGTCAGGGTCACCCGGAGGGTGTCCCCGATGCCCAGGCACAGCAATCCCCCGATGCCCATGGCGGACTTCACCATCCCCATGGAGGGCGTCCCCGCCTCGGTGACCCCCAGGTGGAGCGGATAGGGGCACTTTTCCCTCAGCAGGCGGTAAGCCCCCATGGTCACCGGCACCGAGGAGCACTTCACGGAAATACAGATATCCGTAAAGTCGAATTTCTCCAGCAGGGCCGCGTGGCCCAGGGCACTCTCCGCCAGGGCCTCGCTGGTCGCGCCGCCGTATTTTTTCAGCAGCTCCTTCTCCAGGGAGCCGCCGTTGACGCCGATGCGGATGGGGATCTTTCCCTCCCGGCAGGCGTCCGCCACGGCCTTCACCCGGTCCTCGCTCCCGATGTTGCCTGGGTTGATGCGGATCTTGTCGATCCCCTGGGCGGCGCAGGCCAGGGCCAGCTTATAGTCGAAGTGGATGTCCGCCACCAGGGGGATATGGATTTGGCTCTTGATAGCCCCGATGGCCTCGGCCGCCGCCATGTCCGGCACCGCTACGCGGATGATTTCGCACCCCGCCTCCTCCAGGCGGAGGATCTGGTCCACGGTGGCGGGGACGTCATGGGTCTTGGTATTGCACATGGACTGGATGGAGACAGGCGCGCCGCCCCCCACGGGGACGCCGCCCACCAGAATCTGTTTCGTCATGCTCCCGCCCCCTATCGGATCAGCTTCATTACGTCGTTGAAGGTCACAAACAGCATTAGTCCCATCAGCAGGGCCAGGAACACCATATTGATGGCGGCCTCGTACTTCATGGGGATTTTCTTCCGGAACACCTTCTCCGACACGGTGGACACCACCAGGAACATGATATGCCCCCCGTCCAGGGCGGGAATGGGCAGCAGGTTCATCACCGCCAGGTTCACGGCGATCATGGCCCCGAAATAGGCGATATTCGCCAGGGCGTCCCCGATGCTGGCGCTCTGGGCTCCCACCTCGTTGATGGTGGACACGATGCCCACCGGGCCGCTGAGGTCGCCCACCCCCGCGCTGCCGGTGACCAGCATCTGCAGACTGAACCACACCGTCCGGACGAAGTCGATGGAGTTGTACCAGGTATATTGCAGTCGGACGCCCAGAGTGGCCTCCTTCACTGTGGCGGTGCGGTAGAAGCCGTAGCCCTGGTAAGTGCCGCCCTCGCTGTCGCTGTAGGTCCCCACGGCCAGGTTGTTGAACGCCACCTTCTCCCCGTCCCGGAGGACCACCAGGTCGATGGGCTGGCGGTTGGCCAGCATCAGCAGCAGGTCGATGTCGCTGGTCAGGTAGATCCGGGAGCCGTTGATGGAGTAGAACTGATCTCCCTCCAGCAGCGCCGCGCCGTTGACGGCCTCGAACTCCGGCGCGCAGCCCGATGCTACGGGAACCAGAAAGCCCGCCGCCTGGAAGTTCAGAATCAGGATAATCAGCACGCCCACCAGGAAGTTCATGGCCGCGCCGGCGGCGAACACCAGGACCTTTTTCCAGAAGCCCTGGTTGCTGAGGCTGTGGGGGTCATCGGAGTCCTCATCCTCCCCCTCCATGGCGCAGAAGCCCCCGATGGGGAAAGCGCGGAGGGAGAATTTGGTTCCCTTCTTCCCCTCCTTGTGCCAGACCTGAGGCCCCATGCCGATGGCAAACTCATGGACGGTGACGCCGCACAGCCGCGCGGCGATAAAGTGGCCCCACTCGTGGGCAGCGATCAGTACTCCAAACAGGAGAATGGCGATAATAATATACATGGCCTTACCTCTTTGCCGGGTAGTTCTTCCGCGGCCCCTCGGGCCGCGGGATATGCTTCTTTTTGACAGTCCGGAGCCTGCTTTCAGCGTGAGCCAAAGGCAGACAGAAACGCGCCGGGAATCTATACGGACCGTATCCGCCGGACCCACTTGACCGATTCCTTCAGTCCGGCTATCGTCTTGGTCTCCAGAACGATCCGGCCCTCCTGGGCCTCCGCCAGCGCGAAATATTTTTCCAGATCGATCTCCCCCGCGCCCAGCGGGAGATGGTTCTTCTTCCCCACACCGTCGTGAAAATGGAAGTGGCGCAGCCGCTCCCGCCGCTGCAGGATGATTCCCGCGTCCCGGCCCCCGATACCGTGGTCATGCCCGATATCGAAGGTCAGCGCAAACACTGGACTTTCCAGCAGCAGATCCAGGGCTTTCGCGTGAAAATCCATGAAACCATCGCTGTTTTCCACGCAGATCTTCACATCCGCCGGTCCGATGGCCGCCTCGCAGCGGTCCCGGAAATTCCTCATCGCTGCCAGATACCTCTCCCGGTAGGTGTCGAAGAGAAAAATCTTTCTCTCCGGCATGGTAAAGTATACGCCCCGGGACAAGTGCATATTCAGCACCGGGATATCCACCCGCTTTGCAAGAGCAATGGCATCCTCCGCCGTCCGAAGGTATGCCTGGGCGACATAGGGGTTAAAATCCGTCGGATTCAAGTTCTCATCCAGATGGAGGGTAAAATATATGCCGTACTCCTCACGAATCTTTCTCAGGCAGTCCCTGTCGATCCGGTCCGTCTGATACTGGGGCAGATTCATATTCAGCTCAACAAATTGCAGCCCCAGCTCCCGGCACAGCTTCGCGCAGTCCTCCAGCGCCTGGAGCTCGATCAATGCAGGCATTCCAAAGTCCATTACGAAACCGCCCTTTCCACGCACTCCCGGGCCTTTCGGTCCGCCTCCAGAATATCTTCCATCTCCGGATGACTGAGGCTGGGGATCGCGTCCAGCGCCCTTGCCACCAGCTCCGGGATCTGCCCCAGAGATATCCGCTCCTGCCGGAACAGCTCCACCGCCGCCTCGTTGGCCCCGTTGAGCACCGCGCAGCTGGTCCCGCCGGTCCGGGCGCACTCCATGGCCATTTCCAAGCACGGGAACGCTTCCAGGTCCGGCGGCGCGAAGGTCAGGGGCGGACAGGTGAGCAGGTCCAGCCCCGGCAGCTCCGACTTTCCCCGGTCCGGGTAGGTCAGCGCATACCGGATGGGCAGGCACATGTCCGGGGTCCCCATCTGGGCGAGGACCGCGCCGTCCTTGAACTCCACCATGGAGTGGATGATGCTCTGCCGGTGGATGACCACGTCCACCTGGTCCGGCGTCACTCGGAACAGCCGCATGGCTTCGATCAATTCAAGTCCCTTGTTCATCAGGGTGGCGCAGTCGATGGTGATCTTTTCCCCCATGCTCCAGTTGGGATGGCGGAGGGCGTCGGCCTTGGTCTTCCCGGCAACCTCCTCCCGGCTCAAACCGAAAAACGGTCCCCCGGAGCAGGTCAGGAGCAGCTTCTTGATCTCCCCCCGGTCCCGGGACCCTTGCAGGCACTGGAAAATGGCGGAGTGCTCGCTGTCCACGGGGATGATCTCCGCCCCGTACCGCTTGGCGGCCTCCATTACCAGCTCCCCGGCGCAGACCAGGGTTTCCTTGTTGGCGAAGGCCACCCGCTTGCCCGCTTCGATGGCGGCTATGGTGGGCCACAGCGCCGCCATGCCCACCACGGCGGTGACCACCGCCTCGCTCTCGGGCAGGGATGCCGCCCGGCGCAGGCCCTCCAGGCCGTAGGCCACCTCGATATCCAGCCCCGCCAGCCGTTTCGCCAGTTCCAGGGCCGGTTCCAGGTCGTACACCGCCACCAGCCGGGGACGGAACGCCTGGGCCTGCTCTTCCAGCAGATCAATGCTGCTTCTTGCCGTCAGCGCGGCGACCTGGATGCCCTGCTCCCGGCAGACGTTCAGCGTCTGCCGGCCGATGGAGCCGGTGGAGCCTAATAAAGAAATTGTGTTTACCATGTACTCTCCTGTCTCTTTACAGCTTCTTAAAAAGCGCCGCGCTCCAGAACTCCATCCCCAACTCATCAATATAGAAGTGCAGAATCGCCCGGAAATTTTTGGTAGCCGTACCGAGCATAAGATATTCCGCCTCCGGGCGGACCTGCTCCTCCATATAGCGGAACAGCGCGGCACCTACCCCCTGGGAGCGGTAAGCAGGCTTTACATAGATTTCATCCACCTCGAAATAATCCGCGCCGTCCGGCACAACCGCTCCATTGTTCTTGGACTTTTCCAGCCTGCCGAACAGATACCCAATGACCTTACCGTTTTCCGTGCCAACAAAAATCCGTTCTCCATCCAAATCACTGTACTCGTTTTTCCGGTATCCATAGCTTATATTCTCCGCTTCCCAGTCTGCGGACAGGGCGATCAGTTCCCTTGCTATGGAGTCGCAGAGCTTGACTTCCTTAATCTCCAATCCACATACCTCCAGAAGAATCTTTGCGCCGCTTACCGTATTCCTAAAATCTGCATCAGCGCCGCCAGGGTGGGGGCCACGAATAAAACGCTGTCGAACCGATCCAGCACCCCGCCGTGGGCCAGGAAGATCTTTCCGTAGTCCTTGATGCCGAACTCCCGCTTAATGAGGGAGAAGCTCAGATCCCCGATCTGGGCCACCACGCCACAGAACAAGGCCAGCAGCGCCATGGAGCCGTAGTGAATGCTCCCGCCGAACCAGCGGTTCATGACATACGCGAAGGCCAGTCCGCAGATCACGTTGCCAACCAATCCGCCGATAGAGCCCTCCACCGTCTTTTTCGGGCTGACCTTGGGGGCCAGCTTGTGCCTGCCGATGGTCAATCCCGTGAAATAGGCGAAGGTATCGCAGGCGAAGCTGAGAATGAACGGCAGAAGCAGGTAGCCCCGGTGTCCGCCCAGTCCGTGGATACGGAAAAAGGAGCTGAAGGCATAGGGGATCAGGATCGCGCCGAATATGCCCGCCAGCAGGTGGACCGTCTTGATCTCTCCCGCCTTCCACACCGCCGCGGCGAACGCCAGCAGGCAGTACAGCGTCAGGCTGGGAAGCAGCCACTCGGGCAGGCACCAGCCGCACAGCGCCGCCCACACGGCGCAGTACACCGTCAGCCGGCACAGCAGCCCGCTGGACCGCGCCCCCACGCACCTCATCAGCTCAGCGGCGCCCACACCCGCCAGGACAGCCAGCGACACCGCCAGCAGCCACTCCGGCCCCCACAGCGCTACATACAGCAGGGCGGGCACGCCCGCCGCCGCTACCAAAAGTCTTGATTTCATGTCGAACCCTCCTGCAGCCCGCCGTACCGGCGGGAGCGGCGCTGGTAGGCCGCGATGGCCCGGTGGAGCTCCTCCTTGGAGAAGTCGGGCCACAGCACATCGGTGAAGTAAAACTCGCTGTACGCGCTCTGCCACAGCAGGAAGTTGCTCAGCCTCTGCTCCCCGCCGGGGCGGATGAACAGGTCCGGGTCGGGAATACCGTCGGAGTACAGGTAGCCGCCCAGCAGCTCCTCCGTCAGCTCCTCCGGCTTTTTCAGGCCGGCGCGGCAGTCCTCCGCGAACCTCCGGGCGGCGTGGACCAGCTCCGCGCGTCCGCCGTAGTTGATGCAGATGCTGCACAGGCATCCGTCCAAACGGTCGGAGATCGCGTTGCACTGGTCCACCAGACCCTTGAGCTCATCGCTGAGGGGCGTCATGTCCCCCATGAAGCGCAACCGCACGTTGTCCCGCTCCATGGTGTCGATGGCCTCCAGCAGGTATTTTTTCAGCAGCACCATGATGGTGTCCACCTCGTCCCGGGGACGCTTCCAGTTCTCCGTGGAGAAGGCGTAGACCGTCAGGTAGTCGATGCCGATGTCCCGGCAGTAGGTGGCAATGGCGCGGAAGGTCTCCGCCCCCACCTTGTGCCCGGCGGTGCGGGGTAGCCCCCTGCGCTTGGCCCAGCGGCCGTTGCCGTCCAATATAACAGCGATATGGCGGGGCAGACGGCTGAAATCCACCTGCCCCGCCGTATCCGGTTTCTTTTTACCAAAAGAAAAGATCATAAGCTTCCTCGCCCGGAAATCATTTTTGTGATCGATGTACCCGGGGACGGCCGTCGGCCCAAAGGCCCGGCGGCCGCCCCGCGCAGCCGGCCCCCGGGGCCGGTTACACCGCCAGGAGCTCCTTCTCCTTCTTAGACAGCAGCTCGTCGATCTCCTTGCACATGTCGTCGGTGAGCTTCTGGATGTCCTTCTCGGCAATCTTCATGTCGTCCTCGGTGATCTCGGCGGCTTTCTTCTGTGCCTTGAACTCCTCCACCGCGTCCCGGCGGATGTTGCGCACGGCCACCTTGCCCCCCTCGGCGTACTTGGCAATCTGCTTGACCAGGTCCTTACGCCGCTCCTCCGTGAGCTGTGGGAAAGCCAGACGGATGACCTTGCCGTCATTCTGGGGGTTGATGCCCAGGTCGGATTCCTGGATAGCCTTGCAGATGAGCTTCACCGCGCCGGCGTCCCAGGGCTGGATGGTCAGGGTGCGGGGATCGGGGGAGCCGATGGAGGCAATCTGGTGGATGGGCGTGGGTGTACCGTAGTAGTCCACCATGATCCGGTCCAGCACGGCGGCGTTGGCCCGGCCCGCCCGGACGGCGGCGAAGTCAGCCGCCACGGAGGCGACGGATTTCCGCATTCTTTCCTCGTATGCCTTCAATTCGCTTTTCATTTGGTTGTATCCTCCTTCACAATCGTTCCTATCTTCTCGCCTTTCAGCGCGCGGATAATATTTTCGGGGTCCTTGAGGGCAAAGACCAGCACGGGGATATGGTTATCCATAGCCAGGCTGGTGGCGGTGGTGTCCATCACCGCCAGGTGGCGGGCCAGGACCTCGCTGTAGGTGATCTCATCGAACTTCACGGCGGAAGGGTCCTTCACCGGGTCCGCGCTGTACACGCCGTCCACGTTCTTCGCCAGCAGTATCACATCCGCGCCGATCTCGGCGGCCCGGAGCACAGCGGCGGTATCGGTGGAAAAGAACGGATTGCCGCTGCCGCCGCCGAAGAGGACCACCCTCCCCTTCTCCAGGTGACGCACCGCCTGGGGCCGGGAGTACCGCTCGGCCACGGGGCCCATTTCCACGGCGGTCTGGACCCGGGCGTCCACGCCCTTCTGCTCCAGGACCTCCGCCACGGCCAGGCAGTTCATGACGGTGCCCAGCATTCCCATCTGGTCGGCCCGGGTGCGCTCCATGCGGCCCCCGCCGTCCTTGGCGCCCCGCCAGAAATTCCCGGCGCCCACCACGACGCCTACCTGGACGCCCATGGCGGCGGCCTCCTTGATGACGTCGCAGACCCGGCTGATGATGCCGAAGTCCAGGCCGTGGCGCTTCTCCCCCGCCAGAGCCTCGCCGCTGACCTTCAGCAGCACCCGTTTATATGTCGTTTCCTCCATAGGCGTTTTCCTCTACTTTCTTCTCCGGATGGAGTGGTTCGGTTTCACGCTGTTCCCTATTCTAATATATTTTTTTCCATTTGAAAAGTAGTAATTGTAAATTTTTTGGAGAACAGCGGGAAAAGGCCCGGGGGACGGCGCAAATGCCGTCCTCCGGACCTTTTCCTTATGCAGTTTGGCCGTTGATCTCCCGCCGCAGCGCTTCCCGCACCCGGACCATCTCCGACTTCCACGGCGCGGTCCGGTCGAAGGACACAGCCGCGCCCTCGACAATGCGCCGGGCATCCGCGTCCAGCCGCAGGGGAACAAAGCGCAGCGGGCGGGCGGACGCCTTCCGCCAGAACCGCTCCAGCAGCAGGAAGCCGTCGTAGATCTCCCCGATGCCCTCCGAGCCGTCGGTGTAATCCACATCCGGGAAAATGAGGATGCTGTCCCCCGCCTGGAGCGCAGCCACCGACTCCTTGAAGGTGGTCCCGATCCGCGCCGTGCCGCGGTGGACGGGGATGGCCCCCATGGACCGCATCAGCGCGCTGACGTACCCCGACGCCCCCCAGGCGGCGGCCGCCGCCAGGGGCCGGGGCATCCCGAATCGCTTGGAAAAGGTGTAATCCCGGTACTGGGTCCGGCAGTTTTCCCGGTCCAGGAACATATGAAACGTCCAGGGACGGGCGGGAACGGGTAGCCAGCACAGGGTCGCCAAAGGCCCCAGCAGGTTGCTGTGGCTGCATACGTACACAGCGGGCTCCGCCGGAGGGGCCGCGTCCGCCGTCCAGCGGCCGATATACAGCCGGACGAAAAAGCGGCTGAAGAGAAACAGTTTACCCCGCTCCATGGGCCTTCTCCTCCCGAAATACCCAGTGCATCTGGATCTGATAGCTGCAAATGGCCAGAATGATGTCCCCCGCCGCCTTGTTGACCGTGGGCCAGATGCCCGGCAGCAGCCACTCCAGAAACAGCAGCAGCAGGTACGAGCAGAGCAGCTGGCTCCCCCACAGGCAGTAATAGCGCAGAAGGGTCCTGCCGCTGGGCCTGCCGCCGAACACGTACCGGCGGTTGAGCGTATAGTTCAGCGACGAGGACAGGGCCCGGGCCGCCAGGGTGGACCACCAGTAGCAGTAGAGCGCCGAAAGGGGCCGGAATACTACCTCGCTGCACAGCCAGAAGGCAGCGACGTCCGTTACCGCCGACAGCGTCGAGGAGGCGGCGTACCACCCCAGGCCGGAGACAAGGATGACGAACACCCGCCAGGAGTCCCGAATAGGATGGAGGTGGGTGCCCTCGTTGTTGTTGATGTAAATCACCCGGATGGGCGTCTGCCGGAGAGGAATCCGGTCCCGGGCCGCACGGATGAGCACGTTCATTTCATACTCGTACCGCTCCCCCCGGATGCTCCGGCACCAGTCCAACAGGTCCCAGGGGATGCCCCGCAGGCCGGTCTGGGTGTCCTCCAGCCGGGGGCCGTACAGGGTCCGGAAGGCCCAGCTGCTCAGCCGGTTGCCCACCCTGGACTTGGGCGGTACCTCCGGCAGTGTCAGGTCCCGCACCCCCAGGGTCAGCTCCTCCGGATGCTCCAGGGCCGTCCGGCCCACGGCGCACACGTCCTCCACGCTGTGCTGCCCGTCGGCGTCCGCCGTGACCACGGCGCACCCCGCCCATTGGGGCTGGTCCAGGATATAGGTGAAGGCGTCCTTCATGGCCCGGCCCTTCCCCTGATTTTTCTCGTGGCGCAGGACGGTACAGCCCTCCAGCTTCTCCAGCTCCTCAAAGACCGCCCGGCAGGACGGCCTGCTGCCATCGTCCACCGCCACTACGCCTTCCGCTCCCCGCTCCAGCAGGGCGGCGGCGTATCCCGGCAGCGCTCCGTCCGGATCCAGCGCCGGAATTACCACAACGCACCGGGCCAGCTGCCGCGCTTCCTCGCTCATATACACACACTCCCATCCTTTTCCTTTGAAGGGCCAAACCCCATAATAGCCGTTGGACATACCTGTCCAACGGCCCGGAGGGCCCTCCGGAAGATTTTACCTGATTCTTATTTTATGTCAAGTCTTTTAAGTTCGCAAGAGAACAATATTTAAGATTTATTTAGGGTTCCCGCTCCCCGCCCAAAAAAGATCTGTAGAAAAGCGGCGGAGGACGCCGGAAAAGCTGGGTTCCCCCCTCTCCTCTGACGTCCTCCGCCTTCCTTACCTGACCGCCGCCAGGTCATCCTCCCTCTCCCGTCGGACCTGGGCGATCTGGCCGTAGAGGCAGTCCAGCGCATCCCCCAGGCCGCCGATGCGGTCGATGAGGCCCAGGTTCACCGCCTCCTCGCCGTAGATCACGCTGCCCACGTCCGCCGCCATTTCGCCGGTTTTCAGCATGAGGTTCAAAAACGCCTTCTCGCTGATGTTGCTGTTCTTCGCCACGAAGCTGACGATCCGCTCCTGGATGCGCTCGAAGTAGTTGAAGGTCTGGGGCGCGGCGATGACCGTGCCGTTCATCCGCACCGGGTGGATGGTCATGGAGGCGGAGGGCACGATCATGCTCACCTTGGGGGCCACCGCCAGGGGCACGCCGATGGAGTGGCCGCCGCCCAGGACCAGGCTGACGGTGGGCTTGCGCATGCCGGCGATGAGCTCCGCGATGCCCAGCCCCGCCTCGATGTCTCCGCCTACGGTGTTCAGCAGCAGAAGCAGGCCGTCCACTCCCTCGTCCTGCTCCAGACCGGCCAGCAGGGGCATGACGTGCTCGTACTTGGTGCTCTTGGCCGTCTCCGGCAGGACCTGGTGGCCTTCCACCTGGCCCACGATGGTCAGGGTGTAGATGTTCCCCCGCTTATTCCGGCTGACGGAGGCGCCGAAATCCACAATCCGCTGGCTGGCCTCGGGGGCGTCCTTTTCCTCGTTTTCACCGCTGGGCGCGGTTGTCCTGGTTTCTTCTTTCATGGATGATCCTCTCTTTCCCGGCTATTGTTCCTGAATGAATCGGAAGGAATCGTTTGTTAACTTTCAGATCTGTCGGCTATATTCTTTACGGAAGCGGGGAAAACCATACCCGAATGCGAAATTTTGCTCCTGCGCCGCCGGCGCGCCGGGACGTCGGGGCGGCGCGCAGATGTCACAAAAACTTCCCGCTTTGTTCACAGATCGTTCTTGAATTTTCAAGGATTTTATGTAAAATATGGTTCATATCTGAACAGAATCCAGAAGGAGAATGGAAACTATGCAAAAAATGGGCTCATCGGTAGAATGTGTGGGTAAAGAAAACTGAACAAGCGCTTGGCAGCACAGGGGAATCGACTATGATTTT
>VSNB01000001.1 GCA_009774055.1 Clostridiales bacterium | reverse complement strand
AGGATTCTCAAGGAACGTAGTTCCTTGAGCGACCTTTTGCTTCTTTTCGCTCGCGCGAAAAGAAGGCCCCGCCGCCGTCGAGGCGGCAAAGGTAAAATAAGAAGAGGGCCCCCGCCGCCCCGCAGGGGCGGTAAGAAACGCGCTTCGACGAAGAAAGAAGAGAGCGGAGCGGCCCGCAGGGCCGCAGTTTAGTATACCCTTATTCCTGCACTTCACTCAACCGCTTACCGCAGCAGCTGGCGAACATCCTCCATGCCCCGCCCGCTGTGGATCTGCATAGCCTGGGAGGCAGGGAGAGGAATAGCCTGCCGCATATCTGCCAGCAGCGCGCCGGCCGAGGCGGCGTCCCGCACAGGGACGCGGGTGATGCTGATATACTGGTAGACGCTGCGCAGGCCGTTTTGCTCCAGGCGGCCATACAGCGCGCCGTAAGCCGACTGGACCCGGGACACCCAGCGGCGGTCCGCCTCAATGGTCATGGCGGCAATCCGGGCGGACTCCCGGGTGGACACGGATATTTTATCCAGGCACAGGGTCCGGGCGGAGAGACGGAACTGGGGAAGGGTCACGGTTTCCTCCCCCATCCGCAGGGTAACCCCCGACCGGGGGCGGAGCTTCGCGCCGCCAATGTCCGCGCCGCCGGTGATGTCCACCTTCCCGCAGCCCCCCAGGAGGCAGGCCCCGATGTCCGCCCCGGGGTCGCCGCCCAGGGCCTTGATGATCCGCGCCGTGCCGGTGATGAGGATGTTTCCGCTCTCCCCCTGGACGCCGGCGCCGATGGCTGCGGCGTGGCAGGCGGCCTCCGCCGCTATCGTGCCGCCCCGGATGCTGATGTCCCCCGCCCGGGCTCCCAGGGCCGCGCCGATGCCTGCGCCGCCCTTGCCGCCGGTGGCGGTGACGGCGCCGCCGGTGATGGTCACCGGCCCCATGGGGCTCCGCTTCCCCGCGCCGATGCCCGCGCCGCCGCCGGCCCCGACGGCGGTGATGACGCCGCCCCGGATGAGGATGCGGCTGGTCCGGTCACGGCCCGCGTCGCTGTCCCGTCCGATGCCCGCGCCGCCCTCGCCGCCGGCGGCGGTGAGGACGCCTGCGGGGTCACGGGTGCTGCCGGTTTTGGCGCAGTCGATCTCCAGGGACGCGCCGTCCCCCAGGGAAATGCCGGCGAAGCCCTCGCCGCTTTCGAAATGGTTGCTGCTTCCGCTCTGGAGCAGCAGCTTTACATGGTTCTCCCGTCCCAGGCAGAAGGCTCTGCCGCTGGACACCCGGCAGGCTACGCCCCCCAGGGTCAGCGTCACATCGCCGATGCCGTCCGCCAGGGCGATCCGGCCGCTGAAGGGAGTCTGGTTCGCGTCTGTGCCGGCGCCGCCGGCAATGGCGGTCACTTGATTGGACAGGATGCGGAGGGTGTGAGACTCCTCCTCATACACCCAGTCCGTGCCCTCTTCGCCGCCGGTGACGGTGAAGGGGTTGGGGTACATGGCTGTTTCCTGGAAGGAGCCCTCCCGCTGGTTCCAGAGGAGGTAAGCGTATCGGGTACGGGGCCGCCCGAACTCGTCCCGGCCCCGCACCGTCAGGGCGTGGATAGGAGAGCCGTGGGAGGAGTCCCCCTTAGCCAGCCACAGGCGGATGGGGTCGGGAAGCTCCCTGGCCGAGAGGGCCAGCCGCGTTTGTTTGCCGTCCAGTGTCAGGGACGTGACGGCGCTGAAGCCGGGAAGGAGGGTCTTCCACACCACGTCCATAGGCGTCAGAGCCCGCCCGCCGGGGTCCCGTACCCGGGACGCCCGCGCCGCCAGGGACACGGGCCCCTCCACCAGCACGGGGATGCCCAGCTCCGCCAGGGTCTGGCTGTTCTTCTCCGTCAGGACTACCGCACCGCCGGACAGGCGCAGAACATTGGTCCCGTCGCCCCGGAAGCCGCCCACGGACAGCAGTCCGCCTCCGCCCAGGGTGAGGGCCGCGCCCGTCTGCAGGCGCACCTCTCCCAGCGCGGTCCTGCCCGCGCTGAAAATCCGGGCATCAGGGGAGGCGATGGTCAAGGTGGAGACATCCGCCTGCTGCAGAGTGACGGAGCCGGAGCCGGTAAGCAGAATCGCCTGCCCGCCCTGTCCCGTCCCTTGGACGGTCACATCCGCCGTACCGCCGATGGTCAGAAGGCCGGAGGCGGCGTCAAAGGAGACGCCGGAGAGGTCTGCCCCCATCACCTGCATGCTCCCCAGCTGCAACACGGAGGCGCGTCCGGCTGCGGCGTCCGGCCCGGACTGCTCCGCCAGGCCCGCCGCGTCCGCCTCCAGCGACGTTTCCCCGCTCTGGAGATTGGTCAGCAGGCTCATCAGCAGATCCAGGTTCATCCCCTCCAGACCCGCCAGATACGCCAGAAGCGCAGGGCCGGTCAGCAGCTGGGAGCCTCCCTCGCCCAGCAAAAGTTCCACAAGAAAATCCTGGAGCCCCGGAGCCGTGCCGCTGATGAACTGGTTCTGGAAATCCTCGAAACTGGTAAACTCCCCGTTTGTCAGCTGCTCGATGGCCTCATCGGGCGTAAGGCCCTCCGCCACCTTCTCCAGCAGCTGCCGCAGGCCCTCCATGGCCTGCTCCGGGTCGATGGAGTCCGTTGAGCCGCCGGCGATCACCGCCCCCAAATAGAGGGCCGCCAGATATCCTGCGGTGTAATTGCCATCCAGAGGCCGGCCCAGGATGGCGGCCAGGATCTCCGGACCGGCGGCAGTCTGGTCCAGCCCCAGGGCGGCCAGCAGCCGCTCCGGCGTAATGTCCCCCTGGGCGATCCCCTTCAGGAGCCAGTCGGGGAGGGAGCGGACATTCTCCTCCGCGGCGGACGTCTCACCCATGATGGCGTCCAGCAGCGCGGCCCCGCCGTCCTCCACGCCCAGCTCTCCGTCCAGGAATAGCGGCGTATCGCCGGCCAAGGCCGCGCCAGTCATGCGGTCGATCTCCCCGCGAAGCTGTTCCAGCTCCGCCTGGAGCGCGGCGCGGTCGGACGCGCCGCCGCCGGCGGCCTTTTCAGCCAGCTCCGCCAGCCGGCCCAGCCGGTCCTGCACCTCGTCCAAAACCGCCTCGCCGGTCTGGAGGGTCCGGCGGCTCTCCCGGGACTGGTTCTCCGCCTGGCTGACCCGGCTCATCAGCTGCCGCAGCGTCTCCGAAACGGCGAAGCCCGTTGTCCGGGATACGCTCTGAGCCTGCCCGGCGGCTGCTTTCTTCTCCGTCTTGGCTGTCCCCTGATATGGAGGTACGGCAAACCCCCTGTTCCTGCGAATGGTCAGCTCGCCCATCCCCAGCGCCCCCTTTCACGAAACTGCCAACTGTGCAGTTCTGTTTAGTAGTATTATCGGCAAAGTGACTGAAAAAATAAGGCGGCGGCGGACGCAAAAAGCCCGGAGCTGGATGCTCCGGGCTTTTTACACACAATTTTAGGCCGTTTTCCCTTCCGCGCCTGCCTGGGCCGTCATGCGTCCGTACAGCCGGCCCAGCAGCTTCCGCAGGGGCACGAACAGCGCCAGGACCATGAAAAAGTTTCCGCCGCAGTGGAGCAGGTCATAGGGAATCCCGCTGATCCACCAGGATACCGCGAAGGCCGGTCCTCCGGTAAACGCGTAGACCGGTGCGCAGAGCAGGCCGAAGAGCAGGCCGAACACGCCGGAGAGCAGCGCCCAGCCCAGCGGGCTCTCCATGCCCCGCAGCAGGTGGGCGCACACCGCCAGGATCAGCCAGACATAGAGGTAATTGACCGACCACAGGTTGACGCCGTACATTGCGAATTCCAGCAGGACATAGGCGTAAATGGGGTAGAGCGCCTTCCGCCCGAAGGTGACCGCGAAGAGCATCACCAGGAGGGAAACCGGCTCGATATTGGGCAGCGCCGCCATAGCCAGCTTGGCCGCGAAGGTCATGCCCCCCAGCAGGCCGAACAGCGCCGTCTCCGCCAGAGTCAGCCGTCCCTTAGCCAACCGTGTACACCAGGGAGAAGGCGTCGCCGTCCTGGATGGGCGTCTGGTCCACGCTCAGGGAGGCGTACTCCCCGCCCTGGTAGAAGGCCCAGTAGGCGCCGTCCGTGTCGTAGTCCGCCGTCTCGCCGTCCACTTCCTTGATATACAGGCCATAGTCGCCCTCTTCGCCCTTGACCAGGCCCTCCGCCTGGATCACCTCACCCAGGTACTCCGCGTCCGTGTGGTAGGTAAAGGTCTTTTTGCTCTCGTCCTTGTGGACCACCTCCACTGTGACGGTCTTGGACCCCTGGCTGACGGAGGGGCGGGTAAAGTGCCAGACGCCGGCGAACAGGATCGCCAGCGCCGCCACCACTATGGCGGCGGCAATCAGTTTTCCGTTTTTCTTCATGGGTATGCGCTCCTTTGCATCTGTCGTTTTTTGAGCTTCCGGGCAAAACAAAAGCCGCACCCTCCCCAGGGTACGGCAAACCGCGGCGATTCCTCGCCGGCCATGCACCCTCCCAATGCACGGGGAGACTTTTGTGCGTCATATACAGGCAGGTATTCTGGCTCAAGCGTCCAGCGCGTCCTCCGGCCTTCCCGGGACGATGTCCCAGTGACACAAAATGGAGTCCGCTCCGCTTACACAGCAACGGCATTGCACAGGATTTTCACCTGTTTCCCTGTCACGCCCCAAGGGGCGCACCTGTATACCACTCCTTATTTCCTTGAAAAGCTCACGCACATTATATGATAAGTCTCCCCGCCTGTCAAGAGTGCGGCCAGTATTTTTGTCCCCTTTGCCCCTCTTGTCAAACGATGGAAAAATTGGTATAATCAGCCTGCATATCATCCCCGCCTCTGGGCGGACGGAGAGTAACGAGAGGAGACGCTATATGCGCATACGAAAACGAATTCTATCTTTCCTTCTGGCCGCAGCCATGCTGACGGCCTTCCTCCCCCCCGCAGGGGCGGCAGACACGTCCTCCATCCGGGGTACGATCTCCGCCACCATGCGGATAGACTACCCCCAGCTGCTCGGCGAGCTGCAGGAGCGGGGCGTCTCCGTGGAGCTGTTTCGGAACGGCAGCTCCCTGGGCAAACTGTCTCTGACGCGGGAAGCCTCCGGCGTCAGTCTGGGCGGCGGCACGGCGGCGGTATCCCTCCGGAACACCGACGGCGGCGCGCTGGGCGGCGGACAGGAGCCCGGCTACCTGGACCTGGCCGTAGGCGGTCTGCCCCAGGGCAGCTATGAGCTGGTCTTCACCGGCCGGGGCTATGTCACCTTCCGCCAGAGCATCGAGCTGGACAAGTATGACCGGCACATCATTCTGGGCACCGGCGACGCCACCTTCTCCCTGGGCGACGTGGACGGCAGCGGACGGGTGGACGAGACGGACCGGGACCTGGTGGCCGGCGCATTGGGCTCCAAGGAGCCCGGGGACCTGGAGCGGTATGACCTCAACGGCGACGGCGTTATCGACGTCCGGGACCTGGCCTGCGTCAGCCGTAGCGTCCTGGCCAAGGGCGGAGCCGAGCTGCAGGAAACCGCCCTGCTGGCCCCGCCGGTGGGCATCGTCCGCCCCCTTGAGGGAACCAGCGTGGAGGGAGACATGTTCGGCATCTTCCGGGAGGGCGGCGAGCCCATCAAGCTCCGGGGAGAAACCCCGCAACTTCAGATCATTCTGGAGGAGCCTGTGGAGATGACGGAGATCCAGCTCCGCTCCCCCGAGGGCGCCGGCGAGGCGCTGGCTGGCACGTTCCACGTGGCGATGTCCGACGGCACCTTCGATGACATCAGCTTTGACAACACCCTGCCCGACGGCGTCCACGCCGTCAGCGCCGTCCCCGGCAGCGGCGTCATCACGATCTCCCTTGGCAAGCGGGTGGCGGTGAAGGAGATCACTATTTCCGTCACCAAGACTGACGGGGGAGAGTATGCCTCCGTGGAGTCCATTCAGTTCCTCAAGGACATTGTGCCGGAGAACCCTGTCCAGCCAAACAGCGAGATCACGAACCTCCGGGCCCTTCCCGGGGACAGCCAGGTCAGCCTGACCTGGGGCCCTCTGCCCAACGTGAGCGGCTACCGGGTGGACTACTGGCTCCGGGACGGCGGGGAGAAGCGCTCCCTTCTGGTGGATGTGCCCCAGGCCCAGGTCACGGGACTGGATAACCTGAAAACCTACCTCTTCACTGTCACCCCCATTGACAAGGGCTGGGAGGGCAAGCCGTCCCGGCCCGTGGCGGCGGAGCCCCTGCCCACCAAGGCCCCCGACGCGCCGGACATGGTCAGCGTCAGCGCTCTGGACAGCAGTCTGGCCGTCTCCTGGAAGGCCAGCAAGGCCGCCACGTTCTACGAGGTCTACTACAAGGCGGAGAGCGAGGCCGACTTCCGCCGGTGGGGCGAGTCCCTTACCTCCACCAGTACCGCCATTACCGGCCTGACCAACGGCGTGTCCTATTCCGTCTACATTACGGCGGGCAACAGCGTTGGCGTCAGCGGGCCCTCCCGTATCTCCATCGGTACGCCCAAGGCCACCGATTACTCCCGCCCGGCGGGCATTCCCGCTGAGGGGCTGCTGGACAGCAGCAAGATTGCCGATATCCGCCTGGCCGACCAGGGGAACTTCAATGCCGGCGCATATTCCGCCAGCGCCCCCTTCAACGCCCGGAACATGATCGACGGCGACTTCCAGACCCACTGGACCGCCAGCAACAACTGGAACCGGGACGAGCATGTTATCGTCACCTTCACCGAGCCGGTGGACCTCTCCGCCGCCCTCTGGGCGCCCCGCATGGATGGGAGCTATCCCTCCTGGCTGCGGGCCTACAGCGTACGGGTTTGGTTCAAGGATGATCCCAGCGGCGCGGGCGTCCAGATCATCCCTGATCCGGCCACCGGCGTCTCCGACAGCGCCGGAGCCGCCCACAGCTGGCCCGATGTGTCCAATTCCAGCTCCGTGTCCACGGATCGGTTCGCCATCATGCCTCTGGGCCAGCTGAAGGACGTGGTCAAGATCAGCGTGGCCGCCGAGCAGGCGAGCTACAACGTGGTCAGCTGCTCCGAGCTGATGTTCATGGAGTATGACGAGAGCCGGAGCCTGCCGGACCAGATCGACGCGCTCTTCACCTCCCCCCTGTGCACACAGCTGCGCACCGGCGTTACCCAGGCGGAGATCGATGAACTGCGGCAGCGTCTGAACAGCAATGAGCGGAAGTACTACCTCTACCCGGAGACACTGGATGACCAGCTGGCCCTGGCAGAGGAGCTGCTGACCGCCGGGGTAAGCTCCGGCTCGGTGCTCCGGGGCGTGGAGTCCCGCAGCGGCGAGCCGGACGGCAAGAAGTACGGTCAGGGCGGCAGCGACCTCCAGCCCCTGGGCGCCGCGGCGCAGGCTGGGGACCGGATTGTCGTTTATGCTGAGGGCATCCCCCAGGGCGAGTCCCTCACGCTCTGCGCCAGCCAGTTCAACGCCGAGGCCAACGGCTGGCTGGCATCCATGGGTACGCTGCAGAACGGACGAAACGTGCTGACCGTCCCTAAGATCGGCAGTCAGGACACCCCCAGGGGCGGCAGCCTGTACTTTATCTACAGCGGCCCCAGCCCGGAGGGGATCTCCCTCCACGTCCGCAAGGCGGCGAAGATCCCCATGCTGAATCTGTCCGACTGGTACAGCCTTGACGACGCCGTGCGGCGGGAGAGGATTACCGCCTATACTACGGAGCTGGCCGCTTACATCGCCGTGCAGAGGATCAACGACGCAGACAAGACGACCAACATCCACAACGTAACGGAAATCGCCACCCCCACCATGCTCCTGTCCCTCCCCGCCGCCGCGGTCAACGCCGGCCTGGGAACCGTGGGCGGTCCGGAGGCGCGGTCGGAGACGCTGTATCAGTCCATCCTGGCCTGGGAGGACCTGATGCATATCTGCAAGACCACCCAGGGCATTGACAATACCTACGGGCAAAATGACATGCAGACCCGCCAGAATATCCGGTGTATGCAGATGTTCGCCGGGGCCTTCATGTACGCCGCAGGAAGTCACATCGGCATCGGCTACGGCTCCTGCAGCGGCATGGTCTGCGGCAAGCCCATCGAGGCCCTGGGTGAGGGCTTTACGGCCAACAGCCTTTTCGGCTGGGGCATCGCTCACGAGATCGGACATAATATGGACAAGCTGGGTAAGGCGGAGATTACCAACAACATCTACGCCCTGATGGCCCAGACCTATGACGGGAAGCAGAACACCCTGGATTCCCGGCTGGAGAAAAGCGGCAAGTACGCCGCTATCTTCACCAAGACCGCCCAGAGCCACCCCGGCGACTCCGGCGACGTGTTCGTCCAGCTGGGCATGTACTGGCAGCTGCACCTGGCCTATGACGACGGAAGCGATCCCATGGGCTTCTACAACCGGTTCTACAAGGCTTGGAAGGCCGGAACCTATTTCGGCGGAGCCTCCTCCTATCAGGATAAGTTTGCCCGCACCGCCGCCGCCATCGCGGACAAGGATCTGACGGAATTTTTCACCCGCTGGGGCATGGAGCTCAGCGAAGAGACACGGACCATACTGGCGCAGAAGCCCACCGAACCCCGGGCCGTCTGGTATCTGAACGACCAGAGCCGCCGGGACCGGCTGGCAGGCCAGGCCACGGGACAGGGAACTGTCTCCCTGTCGGTGGCGAAATCCAGCGAATACCCCAATAACGGCTTCGACCTGACCTTCTCCTGCGCGCCCACCGCCGGAAAAATCCAGGGCTATGAGATCCTGCGCAACGGCGAGTCCATTGCCTTCACCACGGAGACATCCTATACTGACATTGTGGGCTCCGCCAACCACCGGACCTATACCTACAGCGTCCGCGTCTACGACACCCTGGGGAACTGCTTCGCCGAGAGAGAGGCCCCCCAGGTCCGGATCGCCTACGACGCCACGGTGCCCCAGAGCGCCTATACCATGACGCGGGAGGGCGGCGCCGTCACCTTCCAGCTGACCGAGGAAACCCGGGTTTCCGGCTTCAAGCTGGCGGGCGGTCAGCGGCCTGTTTCCGGGGACTTTACGGTCACGATCACCGATCAGGGCGGGAAAACCACGACGGCCCGTTCCGGCAGCTTCGACAGCGGGAACCAGGCGGCGGACGACGCGGACAGCTACCTGGCCTACTTCCAGAAGCCCGGCGCGGGAGCCGGGGACACCCGCATCTGGACCTACAGCGCCAAAACCGTCACCATCACCGGCATTCCCGAAGCCATGGCAGACGCCGATATCCAGCTCATCAGCTACGCCGGGGACGACGTGGCCTTCTTGGAGGGCGAGGGCGGCTTCGCTGGCCGGCTGGCGGAGGACTACGACCTGGGCGAAGGGAAGGTGATTCCCAAGGGCTCGGTGGTCGTCGCCGGTTCCTACCGGGGCGATCCGGTGTACCAGCTCATCAAGCTCCAGGGCCGCTTTGTGGAGACGGTCATCGCCGACGGCGGTGAGGAGAACGTGAAGCAGACCGAGACGGTCCGGGATCTGGACGGGAAGCTGTACCTTTTCGCCGAGATTCCGGAGGACGGGGAGGTCAGCGACATCAGCGACGGCATCTTCCTCTTCGTGCTCAACCTGGAAAAGGAGGCGGAGCTCCAGGGCGATGCCAGCCACTGCGCCCCCAAGAGCCTGCTGCCCGCCCAGATCCGTATCCAGAGCTACCGCACCGACGATCCCAACAGCGCCTCCAGCAAACGTCTTACAGCAGAAACGCTCTGGACGGAATGCCCCGGCGGAAACAGCCTGGACGACCTGCCCGTACTGGTACTGGAGGAGTAAGCCCATGAAACGAATTCTTGCCTTTCTGACCGCCCTGTGCCTTTTCTGGGCCATGCCTCCGGTGGCCCGGGCCCAGGGGAACACCGCCCTGATCTATGGACAGGAGGCGGGTGGTACGTCCCTCACCCTGGAGGGCCTGGAGGAAACTATCTGCGCCCTCCAGCTGGAGCTGACCCTCCAGGGAACCTGCCCCAACGCCTCGTTTGTCCCCGCTGTTTCCAACGCCTACGTCCCGGAGTGCAGGGTGGAGGTACGGGAAGACGGTTCCACCGTCGTCACGGTGTACATGACCGCGCCGGAGGGCGTGCTCACCAGCGGCAGCAGTCTCCAGCTGGGGACGCTGCTGCCCGGCGGGGACTACGCCCTGCCGGCCCAGGGGAGCCTGCTCCTGCTGGACCGTTCCCTCCAGCCCTGCCGGGGCAGCGGCAGCGTCTCTCTGGAGAGCCGGCGGACGCCGCCCTCCGTCAATCCGCTGCCGCCCTCCGGTTCCGGCTCCTCCGGGCAGACGCCCGGCGGGTCCAAGCCTGAGCCGGAACCCGGGCCGGACCTGCCAACGGACCCCGCGCTGCCGAATCAGCCGGATCTGCCGCTGCCCTTCCTGGACGTGCCGGCGGGCTACTGGTGCTATGACGAGGTGCGCTATATCTACCAGGCGGGGCTGATGAACGGCACCTCCGCCACTGCCTTCAGCCCCTCCGCCACCACCACCCGGGGGATGATCGTCACCATCCTCTACCGGATGGACGGTTCCCCGGCGGCGGGCTCCTCCGCCTTCGCCGACGTGGCCCCCGGCGCCTATTACGCCTCCGCCGTGGCCTGGGCTTCCGCCAATGGCATCGTCACCGGCTATGAGGACGGCTCTTTCGGCCCGGAGGACCCCATCACCCGGGAGCAGATGGCGGCCTTCCTCTTCCGCTACGCCCGATATAAGGGCCTGGACGTCTCCGCCCAGGCGAATCTGTCCGGCTATACCGACGCGGGGCGGATCTCTCCCTACGCCGTGGAACCCCTCCGCTGGGCCAACGCCCTGGGGCTGATCACCGGCACCACCGCCGATATGATCTCCCCCACCGGCAGCGCCACCCGGGAGCAGGCTGCGGTCATCCTCACCCGCTTTATCCGGAATACGAGTCAGGGGTAAAAGCACAAACGCAGAGAAAATCCGGTTCCCCAGAAAGGGGAGCCGGATTTTCTCAGCTCATTTTCAGGATTTCTCGCTTCAGGCGGTTGATGATCCGTTTTTCCAGACGGGAGATATAGGACTGGGAAATGCCCAGGCGGTCGGCGACCTCCTTCTGGGTCTGTTCCCGGCCTCCGTTCAGACCAAAGCGGAGGGTGATGATCTCCTGCTCCCGGCTGTCCAGCTTGGCAATGGCGGCGGAGAGGAGCTGGCGGTCCACGTCGTCCTCGATGGGGCGCATGACGGTGTCGGCATCGGTGCCCAGCACGTCGCTGAGCAGGAGCTCGTTGCCGTCCCAGTCGGTGTTGAGGGGTTCGTCCAGGCTGACTTCCCCCCGCTGGGAGGCGTTCTTGCGGAGGTACATGAGGATTTCGTTCTCAATGCAGCGGCTGGCGTAGGTGGCCAGTTTGATGTTCTTGTCCGTGCGGTAGGTGTTGACCGATTTGATCAGGCCGATGGTGCCGATGGAGATCAGGTCCTCAATGTTGATGCCTGTGTTCTCGAAACGGCGGGCAATGTAGACCACCAGCCGGAGGTTCCGCTCAATGAGGATCTGGCGGGCCTCCTCCTCTCCGGCGTCCAGCCGGACCAGGACCTCTCCCTCCTCCTCACGGGTCAGGGGCGGCGGGAGGGTGTCGCTGCCGCCGATGTACTGGAGCTTCCCCGGGCGGAGGAGGCCCAGGCGGATGAGCAGGCCGCGCAGTGCGGCGAGGAGCTTATGCGGCATGGTGCTGGACCTCCTTTCCGGTTTCGCCTCCCCAGAGGGCGGCGTAGCCGCCGCCGTCGGAGACAGGTGTGGGCGACAGGGCCACAGTCACGGGGCCCAGCCGTTGTCCGTCCATGGACGCCTCCTCCGCCCGAAAGCAGAGCAGGAGGCCGCTGCGGACCCCCACCGCCTGATAGGGCAGAAGGCGGAAGCCGGGGCCCAGCCGTTCCAGACAGCGGGAGGCTCCGGCGGCCTCCAGCCGGGAGAGGACAGCCTGCTCCTCCGGGGTCCAGAGGGGCTCCAGGGCCGCCCAGTGGACGGTGATGACCGGCGCGCCGGACAGGCCGTCGGTAAGGGTGCTGCCGGTGTCCAACAGGGCGGTGACCGAGGCGGCGCGGCCCTGGCGAGTCAGGGTGCAGCGGCAGAGCTGCCCCGCCGCGCCGTGGCGGGCCCCGCCGCGAAAGACGACGGACAGAATCACGAAGCAGGCTCCGCCGGCCAGGAAAAATACCCGCCAATCCAGGGAGGCCAGGGCCGCCAGTCCGCCCTGCTCCCGCAGCAGCCGCCCGCCGGCCACCAGTGCCCCGGCCATGGCGCAGGAGAGGATAAAAAACAGAAGCAGCCGCCGCAGGAAAAACTCCCGCCGCCCGAAGGCCAGCCGCACCAGCCCCGCCGCAGCGGCGGCCTGGGGCAGGAGGGACGCCGCCGCGCCCCACCCCGGCAGAGCGCACAGCGCCCCATATGTACCGCCCAGCAGGGATGCGGCCAGCACCCGTTTCCGCTCCAGCGGCAGTCCGGACAGACGGCCCGTGACATACAGCGCGGCGGCATCGGTGAGGCAGTTGAGTAAGAATATCATATCCAAATAGACTGTCATACTGTTCTCCTCCTTTGGACAGGACCAGTATACCCCTGTCCCCGGGAGGATTTTGTCATTCCCCGTCTCCCTGCCCGGAAAAAGCCCTCCGGAGGAGTTAGCCGCACGCCGCTTGCCGTCCAAAGGACGGCGCAGGCCATGGCTGTTTGCAACGGCCCGTACGTGCAAAAAAGCCGCCCCGGAGGGCGGCTTTTTTCAGCGCAGTACAAAATCCATATACACCGGGTTGTGGTCGCTCCAGCGGAAGCCGGTTTCCCAGACCTTGGCGGAGCGGACCTCCACGTTGGCGGAGACGACAAAGCCGTCCACGGTCACCCGGTAGTTGTCGGGGCCGTAAACCCGGTCCGCGTTACGGCAGGAGGCCACGGGCTTCTCCTCGTCAAAGGGCGCGACAATGGACAGGCCCTCCGGCACCAGGGAGGCGGGAATGGGCTGGGCCCAGGTATACGCCGGACCGGAGACGCCGAAAATCTGGTCGGAGCGGCCCAGCAGGTCCTTGTTGAAGTCGCCGCCGGCGATGGCATAGTTGCCCAGCTCATACTCCGAAAGCATGTCGGCGAACAGCATCTTCATCTGCTCCTCGGCAATGGCTCCATCGGAGGTGTAGGCGGAAAGATGGAGGTTGTACAGCACCAGTTCCTGCCCTTCCCGCAAGGGGATGCGCTGGACGGAGTAGCAGCGGTCGCAGTCCACCAGCTTCATGAAGCCGTCTTCAATGGGCAGCTGCCGGCGGAGGGCGGAGGCGATCGGGAAGGCGGAGTAGGTTGCCTGCCCCGCCCGGTTGGCCCCGTGGGGCTCGTTCAAAGGCCAGAAGAGATAGGGGCTGTCGTAATTCTGGGCAAAGGTCCGGTTGATAAACTGTCCGGCCAGCGCGGCGTCCGTCAATCCCAGCTCGTTGATGTGGTAGCTGCGGGTACCGTCCACGTCCACCTCCTGGAGGAGGAGGAGCTGGGGGGCAATCGCCTTGACCGTCTCCATAGCGCCGGTGATGTTTTCGTGGACGGCCTCCGGTGACCGGGCGCGGCTCTCCTTACCGCCGTCCATGAAGAAGCTGTAATCGTTGCTGTAGGCTCCGAAGCCGATGTTATAGGAGGCGATCCGATAGGTTTCCCCGGACGTCAGGTCCGCCGCCTGACCGCCCTCCACCGTTTCCACCGGCAGGACCTGGTTGTCCTCCACGCGGTAATAGGCGGCAAAGACGTAGACGATATATCCAACCAAGACAGCTGCCAGGAGCAGCAGGGCTCCCAATAGGATCTTCGCCGGCAGATTTATCTTCTTTTTCATCAAGGCGGCTCCTTTCTGCCGCCCCTGCGGGGCGGCGGGGCTTTCATCTGCGGCCCTGCGGGCCGCTTCCGCTCTTTTCTTATTTTACCTTTGCCCCTGCCGGGGCAGGGGCCTTCTTTTCGCGCGAGCGAAAAGAAGCAAAAGATCGCTTAAGGAACTACGTTCCTTAAGGATCCTCCTCCATTACGGGGGTTATTATTTACGCTCCGACGTACCCTGATGGTTCTGTTTTGATGCCTTCGTTGGTGTGCCGGATTTCTACGTCTACCCACGAGCACACTTCGGCGCCTACCGTCATACATGCTGAATCTCCCGGGGATCTTTTCGGAAGCTCCCCCGTGTGAGACGGTAGGGTCTGCCGACAACATCGTCGGGTAGACGCTTCGCCCGATCCATGGGGGCCGGTCCGGTTCAGACCGGACGGACTGCAGTGGAAGCGCAAAAACAAATTACCCCACGTAATAATGAGGGATTCTTAAACCGTAGGTTTAAGCGCGTTTTTGCCTACTTTTGCCGCGGGGCAAAAGTAGGCGCGGAGTCCGGGGGCGCGCAGCCCCCGGGCCAATTCGAGAAGAATCTCCCGTTCGCCGCCGAAGGCGGCGAAGAGAACTGCCTATGATTTTGCAGACAAGTCCCGAGCAATCCGAAGAATACTCCACTCTGGGACCGGCCTGGGCAGCCTGACCCGCAGGGCCATCTGCGGTGTCTTGGGCTCGGCCACGGGGACGCCGTCCCCATCTTCAATCCCCTCCACCACGAAGGAAAACGGCTTCATGTCGGGGCCCACAGCCTCCAGCGTATCCCCCTCGGAAAACTTATTCCGCAGAGTCAGCTCAGCGTGCCCGCTCTGGTCACAGGCGGTGACCAGAGCCACCACCTGCCACTCCCGGACATACCGGGCATTTTCATAATACTGCCCCGGCGGGCCGTAATAGAACCCCGTGGCGTAGTGCCGGTGGCTGACCTTCTCCACCTCGTCCCGCCAGACGGGATCGACAGGCCGGCCGGCAAACACGTCGTCGATTACATGCCGGTAAGCCCCTGTAACAATGGCGGCGTAATAGGCGCTCTTCGCCCGGCCTTCAATCTTCAGACTGCTGAGGCCCGCGTCTATGAGGTCGTCCACGTGGTCGATCATGCACATGTCCCGGGAATTCATGATGTAGGTTCCCTTCCCGTCCTCAAAGACGGGGAAATATTCTCCGGGCCGCTTTTCCTCCATGAGGTAGTACTGATACCGGCAGGGCTGGGCGCAGGCCCCACGGTTGCTGTCCCGGCCGGTCATATAGTTGGAGAGCAGGCACCGCCCGCTGTAGCTGACGCACATGGCCCCGTGGACAAAGGCCTCCAGCTCCAGCTCCGCCGGCGTCCTGGCACGGATCTCCCGGATCTCCTCCAGGCTTACCTCCCGGGCCAGGATCACCCGCTTAGCCCCCAGCTCGTACCAGGCCCGGGCGGAGACGTGATTGGCTACGCTCACCTGGGTGGAGACGTGACGCTCGCACCGGGGGGCGTACTTCCCCGTCAGGGTGAAGGTCCCCAGGTCCGCCGTGATCAGCGCGTCCACGCCCGCGTCGCTTAGCAGCTCCAGCCAGGCCGGCAGAGCCTCGATCTCCCCGCAGCGGGGCATGGTGTTGACGGTCACATGGACCCGCACGCCATGGGCGTGGGCAAAGTCCACCGCCCGGGGCAGCTCCTCGGGGGAAAAGTTTCCCGCGAAGGAGCGCATCCCGAAGCTCTCGCCCGCCAGGTACACCGCGTCCGCGCCGTACAAAACCGCCATCCGCAGCCGCTCCATGTCCCCGGCGGGGGCGAGGAGCTCCGGCTTTATTCTCTCTCCCATGGCCGCTTACTCTTCCGCCTGGGCGGCGGCCTCCGCCGCTGCGGCCACGTTCCGGTTGTGCTGGGCCAGCGTTTCGCTGAATACGTGTTTGTCGCCCATGAGGACGTAGAAATAGTAGTTCGTATCCGCCGGCTCCAGAGCCGCCTGGATGGCCGCCAGGCCTGGGTTGGCGATGGGCGAGGGGGGCAGGCCCTCGTGGAGGTAGAGGTTGTAGGGGCTGTCCAGGGTCGTGTAATCCTCCTGGGTGATGGCCCGACCGGCGGCATAGACCAGGGATGCGTCGATCTGCAGCAGACGGCCGGTTTCCCCGCCCTTCTCCAGACGGTTGTGGATGACGGAGGAAATGTTTCTGCGGTCCGTGCCGTCGGTTTCCCGCTCGATGAGGGAGGCCATGATGAGAATCTCCCGCTCGCTGTAGGCGGAGTTCTCGAACAGATCGCTCAGATCCTCGTTGGTGTAGACTTTCTTCTGGAAGTTATTCAGCATGGAGGCGAAGGCCAGCTCCGTCCGGGCCCCTACGTAGAAATCATAGGTGTCCGGGAACAGATAGCCCTCCAGGCGGGTGGGGTCCCCCAGGTTTTCGTTGTCCAGGAAGGCGTAGTCCTCAAAGACGTAGTTGGCGGCGGTTTCCGTCAGGTCCTCTACAGACCCGACCTGCTTCTCCGCCAGCAGGTCGATGATCTGCCGGACCGTATAGCCCTCCGGAATGGTGACCGTCACCGTCTCCGTCTTGCCGCCGCTGGTGCGCATGCTCCGGATCAGGGCCATATAGTCCATCTCCGTACTGAGCACGAAAGTGCCAGTCGTCAGCTTGGTATCCGCGTGGCTGAACCAGGCGAACAGGCGGAAGAACCAGTCGTACTCGATGAGTCCCTGCTCCTTCAGCGATGCGGACACTTTCTTCATGTCGTAGTGGGTGACCTCCTTTGTGGAGCCGTCCTCCTGCTTCTCCTTCTCCACGCGGTCGACAAAGTCCTCGGTAACCTGGAAGCTGACCTCCTTCAGGGGCTTGTTCAAGGCCGCGAAGTCGTTCGCCAGCATCCAGCCTACCGCCGCGAAGATGGCGGAGGAAGTCCCTACGATGGCCAGCCACAGGAGAATGGCCAGCAGGGGGTTGGTGCGCTTTTTCTTCCGTTTTTTCCGTTTCTTTCCGTTCCCGGCGGGACGGGACGCGGCATGCGCCCCGCCTTCTCCGGCGGAACGGACGGACTCGCCGGTCTGACGGGCTACCTCGTCGCCGTCCCAGCTGGTGGTTCTATAGCGGTCGTCCTGGTTCATGGAGTTATATCCTTCCTTATCAATGGGTTAAGGCGCCGGATGCGGCGCAATGCCGGTACAGTAAAAGCGTAATATAGTCCTCCTGGCCGAAGAGCCTGCGGCTGTCCAGGGCTCCGCAGGACCGGGCCATCTGGCTTAGCGGCACGGTCAAACGGGCATGCTGGGCAGGAGAGCGGCTGGCGGCATAGGCGTCCAGCACGGCCCTGGCCCCGTCCCTTTTCCAGTTCCCCAGCCGCCATAGGGAGGAGGGGGTGCTGATGTTGGGGTAGACGTCATAGCCGCTGTCAATGAAAAAGACCGGGTCATCGGACACATAGCTGGCTGTGGAGTCGTCCGCCAGCAGCTGGCGGCACAGATTTCCCTCCGTCTGGCCGAATACATCCAGGAGGGTTTTCACCTGGAAGTGCTTTAGTGTCCCCGCCGCCAGGCGGTCTGGAATCTGCTCCAAGTCCTCCGGCGTGACCCACTCGTTGTAGAACGCCATGTTTTTCCCGTCGCAGCTGCCCTGGTGGACGAAGCAGGCGAACTCCCGCCCGATCTCCCGGCAGCGGCGGTCCAGGTCCAGCGACTCCATCAGCGCCTCCACCTGGGACAGCTCGGACAGATTGCGCTTGCTGGCAAACGCTTGGATGCGGGGCGCGATGCCATTCTGCAGCAGAATCTCAATGGCCCGCAGGACCTCCCGGTACGCGCCCTTCCGTCCGGTGTACCAATCGGTAGTTTCCTCGCCGCCGAAGAGGGTCAGCTGTACCGCTTCCACCCCCAGCCCGGCCAGCCAGGGGGCGTAGCTCCCATCCCGGACCAGCCGCCAGACGCTGGCAAGCTCAAAGTGGGGCGGGTGGGGCCTTGGACCGGACAGACGGCGGCACAGTTCCCATCTTTCCCGGTAGCGGTCCGAGTAATCCGGCTCCCGGTCCCAGTCGTGGAGCTCCAGGCTTTCGGCGAAGGGGGCAAAATCCGCCGCCGCGGCGGCAAGGTCCTCCTCGGGCATGTCCCTGTTGGGGCCCCAGCCCATCCAGCAGTGCCTGCAGCGGTTGGGACAGCCCTTCATATCCAGGCACAGGGTAATGGAATGAAACATTTTATTTTTTCTCTCCGAATTTTTCCCGGTCAAGCTGCCTTTCCCCCGGTTCCGGCATAGGATGTTCCAGCTTGATAAGTGAGGTGAAACAAAGCATGTGGAACAATGGCAATGACTGCGGCTGCCTGTGGATCGTCCTGATCGTCATCCTGCTGTGCTGCTGCTGCGGCAGCGGAAACAACAACGGTTGCTGCAACTGCTGCTGTTGCTGCTGTGACAACAATCACAACAACAATTGCGGATGCGGCTGCAATCACAACTGCGGGTGCTGCTGCAATAACTGCTGCTGCGGGTGCTGCTGAGAAGGTACATACCTGCGGGAACGGGGGCGCGAAAGCGCCCCTGTTCTTTTTTATCCCTCTGCCAGGGGGCGGACCAGCTCCCACAGCTGGCAGTGAATATCCTCGGGAGTACGGAGGGCTCCGTCCCGGGAGCAGTCCACCCGGCGCCAGCCCAGCCGCTGGGCGATCTCCCGGGCGCTCTCCCGGCAGGCGCGGAGGTAGGCCTCGTCTCGCTCGTGGATGTCCGCCTGGGTGTGGGTGGCCTCCTGCCTGCGGCGGAGCATCTGGGCGGAGAGCTCTGCGGGCAGGTCCAGATAGATCATCAGGTCCGGCTCCGGCAGGGCCAGACGGTTGTATTCCAGATCGAACAGCCAGTTCAGATAGGCCCACCGCTCCTCCTCAGGCAGCTTGGGGGCCTGATGAACGGCGTTGGACGTGGTGTAGCGGTCGGCCAGGATCAGTGTCCCGCCCTCGTAGTCCTCCCGCCACTCCTGCTGGTAGGAGGCGTAGCGGTCCACGGCGTACAGGGTGGAGGCGGCATAGGCGCTCACGTCCCCGGGCCTTGTCCCCAGATCCCCCTGCAGATACCGCTCCACCGGCGCGGCGAAGGGACTGCCGTACCGGGGAAACTTCACCTGCCGGAAGGGGACGCCCTCCCGTTCCAGACGCTGGGCCATAAGGCGGACCTGGGTGGTCTTGCCTGTGCCGTCGCCGCCCTCCAGAACGATCAGCTTTCCGCTCATGGCTTCTTCCCCTTTTCCCCCGCCACGTGGACCAGGAAGAGGGGCAGCTTCATCATCCGCCCGATACGGCTGGGATTTTTCGCCAGCCGGTGGAGCCACTCCAGACCCAGCCTCTGAAATGCCTCCGGGGCCCGCTGGACCTCGCCGGAGAACACATCCAGGCATCCCCCCAGGCCCACCAGGAGGCGCGCGCCGGTCGCCGCGCCGTTTTTCCGCATCCACTTCTCCTGCTTGGGGGCCCCCAGGCAGACAAAGGCGGCGTCCGCTCCGCTGGAGCGGATGGCCTCGATTACCGGGCCGTCCTCCTGGAAATAGCCGTCATGGACGCCGGCGATCTTCAGGCCGGGGTACTGGCGCTGGAGATTCTCCGCCGCCTTTTCCGCCACGCCGGGTCTGGCCCCCAGGAGGAACAGGGATTTCCCGCTCTCCGCCATCCGGGCCATGAGCCCCTGGGCGAAGCCGATGCCGGTAACCCGGCCCTTCAAGGGTGTTTTCAGCATCTTCGCACCGTAGATGACCCCGATGCCGTCGGCCAGCACCAGGTCCGCGCCGTTGACGGCCTCCCGGGCCTCGGGGTCCTCCCGGCAGATCTCAACAATCTCCGGGTTGGGGGTCGCCACGTAGTGGGGCCCCTCGGTGGACATCAGGCGGATGCCCTCGGCCACCGCCTGGTCCATGGTAATATTGTCAAAGCCTACGCCCAGCACGTTGATCCGCATAGGCGCCTCCTTTCTGATCCGCACAATTTCTATGATGTGGAACAGTATAGCATATATTTCCCGGCTTGTCCATGAAAACAAACAGAGCTTCTCCGCAGGCATCCGGCGGCAGACCGCTGAATCTGTCAAAAAAGGGGAAATTTCCTCTTGCAAACCAGGGGCGAAGATGGTAGCATAGGAAGGTAACCGCCGGATAGGACGAGGAGCGGGAGAGGAGCGCGCAGATGCATACAAAAGATATCCAGGCATTGGCGGCGGTGGCCCTTTTCTACATCGTTATTGAGTCTTTGGGCGTGACCTGCCCCATCCTGTTTCTCACCGGGATTTCCTGCGCCGGCTGCGGCATGAGCCGGGCCTGGCTGTCCCTGCTGCGGCTGGACCTGGCGGGAGCGTTCGCCTTCCACCCCCTGTTCTGGCTGCCGGTTCCGGCGGCGGCGCTGCTGCTCCTGCGGAGGAAACTGCCGGAGCGGCTCTTCCGCTGGGGCATCAGTCTTGTTTGCGTGTTATTTTTCAGTGTATATCTGATCCGCCTTTTTTCGCCCGGGAATGAGATTGTGGTCTTTCAGCCTACCGAGGGCCTGATCGGCCGACTGGTTTCCGGAGCCTTAGCGGCGGACAGATCATAAATGAAGGGAGAAAAAGTATGAAATGTTGGAAATGCGGCGCGGACGTTGCGCCGGGAGCGGTCTTCTGCGCCTCCTGCGGCGCAAGGCAGGAGCAGGACGCGCCCAATTCACCCGTGACGCCTCCGCCGGCCGGCGGCGACGCCGGGAACGGCATTGTCCTGACCATCTTTGCCGCCATCTGTATGGCCGTGTGCGGCGGATTGGCGCTTCGCTCGCTGTTTGCCGCGCTGGGCGGGCTCTTCCATATCGGCTGGGCCGGCATATTCGGCACTATCCGCATAGTGGGACTCAACGGGCTGACCGCCGTTATGCTGGTCCTGATGGCGATTGTCTGTGCGCTGACCGCCTTTAAGCGGACCAGCCGGAACTCCGACGGCCTGCTGGTATGTCTGGCAATTTCCAGTGCGGGATATCTGGCGGTCCAGCTGCTGAGCATGATCGTGAGCATCGTCATCTACCCCGGCGGCATCGGCACTTATTTTGGCGGCTTTGTGCTGGCGATCCTGGGCGTGGCCGCGGCTCTGGGCGGCATTTACGCCATTGAGCGTTTTCTGCTGGGCGAGTTCCCCATCATTGGCAAGAGCATGGAGGACCTGCAGGCGGATGTCCGGGAGGCGATGAACTCCTTCCGGGAAACCGCCGGCGAGGTGGGAGCCCAGGCATCCCAGGCCGCGCAGAACGCCAAGGCCGAGCGGGAAGCCCGCGCCGCCCAGCAGCAGGCGCAGTATGCCGCCCAGCAGGCTCAATACAACCAGTATAACCAATATCAGCAGCCCGGCCCCGGCGGCCCCCAGTATCAGCAGACACCTCCGCCTCCCCCGGGCTACGCCCCCTTCCGTCTGAAGGCAGACCGCAGCCTCATCGCGTACATCCTGCTGAACTTCCTTACCTGCGGTATTTACAGCTGGTATTTCATCTACGCCCTGGCCCGCGATGTCAATGCGGCCTGCGCCGGGGACGGCAGGTCCACGGCGGGCCTCCTGAAGCTGATTCTGCTGAGCTTCATCACCTGCGGTTTCTACAGCCTCTATTGGTACTACGCCCTGGGCAACCGGCTGGCGGCCAACGCCCCCCGGTACGGCCTGGCCTTCCAGGAGAACGGGACCACCGTTCTGCTGTGGCAGTTCATTGGCGCGCTGCTGTGCGGCATCGGACCCTTTGTGGCCATGCACATCATCATCAAGAACACCAACTCCCTGTGCGGCGCGTACAACTACCAGCACGGCATCTAAGAAGCTGTATTCAAGGGCGGCTGACCGGAAAACCGGCCGGCCGCCTTTTCGTGCCCGCGTCCTTGCCGCTTTACAGGACTATAGCAGAAAACCGGAGCGGATTCATCAAGATTTCATGAATTTTTCCGCAAAAAGGAAAACTTCGTCTCGCTGCAGACCACCGCCACGAAAATCAGCGCAAATCCCGCCAGCATCCGGCCGCTTACCTGATCTCCGGCAAACAGCACCGAGCACAGTACGCCGAATACCGATTCCAGCGACAGAATCACCGATGCCGATGCCGGGTCAGACCACACCTGGCCCACGTTCTGGAACAGCAGCGCCACTGTGGTGGCCATCACCGCCAGGTAGGCCAGGGGCAGCAGGACCTCCGGCTTCGTCAGCGCCGGGGCGGGGAAAGCCTCCGTCAGGGCCCCGCCGATCCAGGCAAACAGCCCCGCGAAGGCAAACTGGAACACCGTCAGCAGGTAGATGTCCTTCCCCGGCGACACCTTGGCCACCGATACAATGTGCATGGCATAAAAAATCGCGCACAGCAGGGTCAGGCCGTCCCCGGGATTCACCGTCAGATCGCCGGTGAGGCTGACCAGGCCAACTCCCGTTACGCACAGCAGCGCCGCCAGTACGTTGTATCGGTCCGGCCTGACGCGGGCGAAGGCCCAGTACAGAAACGGCACCAAAACGCAGTATACCGCCGTCAGGAAGGCGTTCTTGGACGGCGTGGTCAGCGCCAGGCCGTAGGTCTGGATGGCGTAGGCCGTATACAGCATCCCGCCGATGACGGCTCCCCGCCAGAGGTAGTCCGGCGTGAATGTCCGCCATTTTTTCCAGCAGAGGAGCCCCAGCAGCGCCGCGCCGGCGGTAAACCGGATGGCCAGCAGGTACTGTACCGGCAGCTGGTCCAGAGCGTCCTTCATAATAAAGAAGGAGCTGCCCCAGATGAACGCCGCCAGAAACAGCATCGGCTTGGCTAATTTTCTCATCGTCTTTTCACCCATGGTGTTTCACCTCGTTCTTGCAATCGTGTGCAGATGTATGGTACAATGGACGCCAAGGGCCTGTTTCATATCTCAACGTGTGCGGGGAGACAGGAAACAGGCTCTAAGACGCTATAGTACCAAAGAGGTGGGCAAATGGCAAGACTTAACCGGGAATTTTTTCTCCAGGACACCGTGGCGGCGGCCCAGGCGCTGCTGGGCTGCTATCTGGTCCGGGTGGACGGCGGCGAAACCATCGTATGCCGGATCACGGAGACGGAGGCTTACGTCGGCGCGGTTGACAAGGCATGCCACGCATACGGCGGCCGGCGCACCAAGCGCACCGAAACCCTCTATGCCACTCCCGGCACGGCCTATGTCTACCTGATCTACGGCATGTACAGCTGCCTCAATTTCGTCACCGGACCAGAGGGGGAGGCCTCCGCCATCCTGGTCCGGGGCTGCGCGCCGGTATACGGCGCGGACGCCGCCGCCCGGCGGCGGTTTGGCATAGCGGCGGCGGAGATGAATGCCAGCCAGCGGAAAAATTTCATGAACGGCCCCGGAAAGCTGTGCCGGGGCCTGTCCATCGACCGGAGCCTCAACGGCCTGCCCCTGGAAAACCAGGTCCTCTGTCTGGCCCACGACCTGCCGGAGCTGGGCCTGGCGCGCCGGCCGGAGGAGCTCCCCTTCCACACCGGCAAGCGGATCGGCATTGACTACGCCCAGGAGGCGGTGGATTTTCCCTGGCGGTTCTGGCTGGATGAATAAGGAGGACCCCTATGCTGCTTTTTGACCTGGACGGCACCCTCATTGACTCCAACGGCGTGTGGCTGGAGGTGGACAAGACCTTCCTTGCCCGCCACGGCTTCGCCTACAGTCAGGAGTACCACGACGGCGTGGCCCACTCCATCTTGCAGAACTGCGCGATTTTCACCAAGAACCACTTCCAGATGGAGGAATCCTGCGAGGAGATCATCGCGGAGTGGATGGACTTGGCGAAGGGCGTTTACGACGCCGTACCCCTCAAGCCCCATGTCCGGGCGTACCTGGACCGCTGCAAGGCGGCGGGACACCGGATGGCGGTCTTTACCGCCTGCGTGCCGGAGCACTGCCAGACGGCGGTGCGGAACCACGGACTGGATGTCTATTTCGAAAAAATCATCTACGCCCAGGAGCTGGGCGAGGACAAGCGTTCCCCGGCCGTCTTCCGGCAGGCGGCGGAGCTCCTGGGCGTGAAACCCCGGGAGTGCGTGTTCTTTGACGACTCCCTCGCCGCCTGCAAGGGGGCCAAGGCCGCCGGCATGACGGTGGTGGGCGTCCGGGACAGCTGCTTCCACGGAGCCGAGGCGGACATGCGGGAGCTGTGCGACCGATACATTGCGGATTTTGGAGAGCTTTTATAACAGAATGTACAGCAGGAGGGACGGGCTCCGATAAAGCCCGTCCCTCTTATTATGCCGGTATCAGTTGCTGAAGGACTCCGTAAACAGGTCCGCCATGGCCTGGGCCGCGTCCGGATAGACGAACATGCCCACCACGTTGGAGGTGGAGGTGGTGACGGCCTGCTCCCAGGTTTCGCAGGACATGGGGTACCATGCGCCGCCGTTGGCCTGGGTGTCGATCCGATTCTGGAAAACTGCCTGTACGGCGAGGATGTCTTCCGCCGTGGCGCTGTCGGACAGCTTCACCAGACCGACGGCCACGTTGGCCATGGTGATCATCGTCTCCTGGATATAGATCTCCTCCACGGCGGCAATGCTGCTGAGGCCGGGGTAATAGTTCTCCAGCAGATCCCCCTCGATCACCGCCATGGCGTCCAGGGAGTCGTACTTGCCCTGGAGGGTGGTGAAGAACTCCTGGAGGGACGGCAGCTCCGCCCCGCCGGAGACGGGCTGGCTGGGTTCCTCCGTATTCTCCGTCTTCTCCTCCCAACGGCACCGGACGATGCACTCGAAATCGAGCTGCCCCTTCTCATACTCGATGTGCATGGTGATCGTGGTGGAGCCGGGGGCTGCGGCGGTTACAAGGCCCGTGGTTTCGTCCACCGACGCCACGGAGGGGTCGGCGGAGGTGAAGGAGCTGGCGTAAACGCCCGGAACGCCCTTGGCGGACAGGGTAAAGGTTTCGCCCTTCTGTTTCAAAGTCACGTCCGTATGACTGGCGGAAATGGCCTCATCCGCCGGCTCGTCCCCGTTCTCCCCTGTGTCGGCAATGCCGTCGTTCCCCTCCGGGTCCGGCAGGGGCTCATCCGGCTGGCTGTCGGGAATGACCGGCTCCACGGGCTCCAGGGAGTCCTCCGGCTCGTCAGGCTCCTGGGGCTGGACGGCGGCGGGGGGCTCCGTTCCGTCCTCCGGCACGTCGGGTCCCTGCTTATCCCGGGAGCAGGCCGCCAAGCTCAGGAGCATGACCAGAGCCAGCAGCAGCGATAATCCTTTTTTCATCTTGTATAACCTCCGAATATGTGTAGTATGGTAGACGCCGTCTATGGTAACGCCGGGTTAGACGTTTGTCAAGAATATTTTGTTCCGTCCGCCGTCCGCACATTTTCTGGTAAAACGCATTTCCGTTATTGACATTACCGCTCTTGCCCTTTAGAATAAAATATAGGAAAGACTGTGCGGAGCACGGAGGAAAAGCTTTATGTACCATTGTCTTCTTCAGTTCTATTTGACCGGCCCCTCCAGCGCCCTGTGGGATACTGCCAGGAGCATGCCGGCTTTGGATGGTTTTCAACATGCGTTCACGGAAAGCCGGGAACCGCAGACGGAGCTCGCCTCCCGGGCGGACGTGATCCTGGCGGACCTGCGGGAGCTGGACGCGGCGGCCCTGCGGGTTCTGACGGCGGTCAGAAGGCCGGGGAGCGAGCTGGTGCTGCTGGCGGAGCGGGAGCAGATCCCCCTGCTGGCGGCGGAACTGGACCAGGTGGACGACGTCTGGACGCTGCCGGTATCGGAAGAGGAATTCCGCTTCCGCTTCATCCGGCGGCAGCGGCTCTGCAAGGAGCGCAGGGACGCCTGGCAGACCAGCCAGTACCTGGAGGCCGCCATTAACAGCATTCCCAGTCTCATTTGGTATAAAACCAAGGACGGCATTCACGAAAAAGTCAACGACAGCTTCTGCCGGACGGTGAACAAGACCAAGGAGCAGGTCCAGGGCCGGGGCCACGCCTATATCTGGGACGTGGAGCAGGACGACCCCGCCTGCATCGAGTCGGAGCGGGTCGTGATGACCGAGAAACGGACCTGTGTGGCCGAGGAGACGGTACAGACCGGCGAGGGTGTGCGGCTGCTGACTACCTACAAATCGCCGCTCTACGACCTGGATGGCAGCGTCATGGGCACCGTCGGCGTGGGCATCGACATCACCCAGGAGCGGGCCTACGAGCAGGAGATCGTCCAGAAGAACCGTACCCTGGAGGCCCTGTTCACCACCATGGACTGCGGCATCATGTGCCACAGCATGGACGGCTCCCGCATCCTGAGCATCAACCGGGCGGCCCTGGAGATTTTGGGCTATGCGTCCCAGGAGGAAATGTTCGCCGAGGGCTTCCAGATGGTAGCCGCCTCGGTGGTAGACGAGGACAAGGACAAGCTGCGCGCCAGCATCTGCAGCCTGGAACGGGCGGGCGAGAGCGCCGGCGTGGAGTACCGGGTCCAGCATAAGGACGGACGGCTCATCCATGTGATGGGCAACATCAAGGTGGTGGAGGAAAACGGGGAGCTGTTCTACCAGCGCTTCCTTCTGGACTGCACCGCCCAGAAGCAGCGGGAGGAGGTGGAGCACGAGGAGGCGAAGCGCCGGCAGATGGCGCTGATCCAGGCGCTGAGCCTGGACTACAGCCTGGTTTGCTTCTTCGATTTGGATACAGGCGAAGGCTACCCCCTCCGGGTGGCGGACGGCGGCCGGAGGAAGCTGGACGAGATCTTCAGCGGTCCCGTCACCCTGGAAGGCAGCATGGAGCAGTACATAGAGGGCTATGTCTGTCCGGAGGACCAGGAGGACCTGCGGCAGGCCGCCTCCAGGGAGTGGATCACCCGGGAGCTGGAGGAGAAGGGCCTGTGCTACGTCAATTACCGCACGGACTTCGGCGGGAAAATGGAGTACTACCAGATGAAGGTTGTGCCCGCCGGGTCCTGGGAGGAGCAGCGGGGCGTTGTGCTGGGACTGCGCAGCGTGGACGAGGAAACCCGCAGCGAAATGGAGAAGAAGAGCCTGCTGGAGGATGCCCTGCTCCAGGCCAACCGGGCCAGCAAGGCCAAGAGCGTCTTCCTCTCCAACATGTCCCACGACATCCGTACACCCATGAACGCCATCGTGGGCTTCACCGCTCTGGCCATCACCCACATTGAGCAGACTGAGCAGGTCCAGGAGTACCTCAAAAAAATCATGACCTCCGGTAACCACCTGCTCAGCCTCATCAACGACATTCTGGACATGAGCCGCATTGAAAGCGGCAAGATGCACCTGGAGGAGGCCCCGTGCAGTCTGCCGGACATTCTCCACGGCCTGCGCAGCATCATTCAGGCGGACATCCGGGCCAAACAGCTGGAGCTGTATATCGACGCGGTGGACGTGCTGGACGAGGAGATCTGCTGCGACCGCCTGCGGCTGAACCAGCTGCTGCTGAACCTGCTGAGCAACGCGGTAAAGTACACCCCCGCTGGCGGCATCGTCAGCATCCGCATTGTCCAGAAGCCCGGCGCGCCGGCGGGCTTCGCCAACTATGAGTTCCATATCCGCGACACGGGCATCGGCATGAGCCAGGAGTTCGTGGAGCACATCTTTGAGCCCTTCGAGCGGGAGCGGAATTCCACCATCAGCGGCATCCAGGGCACCGGTCTGGGCATGGCCATCACCAAGAATATCGTGGACATGATGAATGGCGCCATTTCCGTCAAGAGCGAGCCGGGGACGGGAACGGAGTTCATTGTGTCCCTGACCTTCCGTCTGGGCGAGGGGGAGAAGGAGCCCCAGACCATCCCGGAGCTGGCCGGCTGCCGGGCCCTGGTGGTGGACGACGACTTCAACACCTGCGACAGCGTGACCTACATGCTCCAGCAGATCGGCCTGCGGGCGGAGTGGACCCTGTCGGGGAAGGAGGCGGTGCTCCGCACCCGCCAGGCGGCTATGCGCAATGACAACTACAGCGTGTACATCCTGGACTGGCTGCTGCCGGACCTCAACGGCGTGGAGGTGGCCCGCCGCATCCGCAAGGAGATGGGGGAGGAGGTGCCCATCATCGTCCTGACCGCCTACGACTGGTCCGACATTGAGGAGGAGGCCCGGGCCGCCGGCGTTACCGCCTTCTGCAGCAAGCCGCTGTTCCTCTCGGAGCTGCGCCGCTGTCTGCGGAGTGTGGTGGCCGCAGAGGAGGAGACGCCGGTAAAAGCCGATCTCGTCCCGGAGCGGCGGCACACCGGCCATATCCTGCTGGCGGAGGACAACGAGCTGAACCGGGAGATCGCCGAGGCCATTCTGGGTGAAGCCGGCTTCACCCTGGACGAGGCGGAAAACGGGCAGATCGCCGTAGACATGCTCTCCCATTCGGAGCCCGGGTATTACCGTCTGGTACTGATGGATATTCAGATGCCGGTAATGGACGGCTACGAGGCGGCCAAAGCTATTCGCAGTCTGGAGGATCAGAAGCTGGCCTCCGTGCCCATCCTGGCCATGACCGCCAACGCCTTCGAGGAGGATAGGCAGGCAGCGCTGCGCTGCGGAATGAACGGACACATCGCCAAGCCGATTGATATTGAAAAGCTCATGGAAACTCTGGACGAAATCCTGGAGTAATTCCTGCGGGCTGTGGATATGAAACAATGGCGGAAGCCGCCTCCCTGTCTCCTGGGAGCCGGCTTCCGCTGCGTCCTGCGCCTCGAAATGTGCGGGGCGGGCAGAACGGTTTCCGATTTGTTTTTTCCTCGTTCACAAAGAAAAGGAATGCCACCTAGCCCACTGCCGCAGTCCCCAGAGCGGAGAGGTAGCGTTCCTCCGCCCTGCCCCAGTTAATGAGGGAGAACCAGTCCTCCATATAGGTCGACTTATTGAAATGGTCCATGGAAAGGTAGGCGTGCTCCCACAAATCCGCGATCAGCACCGGCGTCACCGATGCCAGAGGCACCACCTCGTTGTTGGCGGTGGTGGCGATATGTATCCCCTTGTTTCCCTCCGCCACCAGCCACACCCAGCCGGAACCGATGATGCTCTCCGCCGCCTCGGTCAGCAGCTGCTGGAAACGGGCCATGGAGCCGTACGCGGCGGTGATGGCCTCCGTCAGGCGGTTGAAGGGCGGCGGACCGGCCTTGCAGCCGATGCCGTCGAAATAGAGCTGGTGGTTGAACACCGAGCCGGCGGCGCTCCGCAGCCGGTTGAGCTGGGCGGCGGGCAGGTTGTAGTCCATCGTGGCCAGCTGGGACAGGCTCTGGTCGGTCAGCCGGTGCTGCACCGCCAGGCGGTTGAGCTCGTAGACAGTCTCGGCGTAATATTTGTCGTGGTGGTAATACAGCGTATCGGCGTCGCAGTAGGGCATCAGCGCCACGTGGCTGTACGGGAGCTGGGACGCCTGAAAGGGAAATTGCTGCTCCATACCGAACCTCCTTTGCGTATGGTATCCCAGTGTATGCGGAAACCGGGAATGCCGTGCGCGGAGGAGGCTGGGCCCGGTCTGGTCTTTCTCTTTCCCGAAAGATACAGGGGGTCTTTTTTGGCATACAGAAAAATCCGTGGGCAGTCCGCCCACGGATTTTTTCTGATACGGCGCAGATCAAACCTGTAAAAACTTCCTGATCGCACTGAGGCTGCCGCCCACGCCGATGAGCATTCCGGCGGCGGCGAAGATGATCGCGACATAGTTCCACATGCTCTCAAAGGGCACCACGGTGATGAGGTTGATGGTGTCGTTGCTGGCGACCGATCGGGACACCGCCTCGTAGAGCCCCCACTGGAGGAAGAACCCGATCACCGCCGAAAACACGCCCATCAGGAATCCCTCGTACACGAAGGGCCAGCGGATAAACCCGTTGGTGGCCCCCACCATCTTCATGATGGCAATCTCGTCCCGGCGGTCGAAGGTGGTCAGCTTGATGGTGTTTGCCATGATGAACACCGACACCACAAACAGCACCGCGATGAGCACCACGCATACGATTCCTGCCACGTTGCGGATGGTGATGAAGCCCGCCGCCTCGTCCTCATAAGCGTTGACGTTGCCCCTGCCGATGCCGGGCAGGGCCTCCAGGGCCGCCTTGGTCTGGCTCATGTAGCCGATGTCCACCAGGTCGATGGCATAGCGGTGGCGGAAGTTGTCGTCGGGCAGCTGGAACAGTTCGTCGTCCTCGTAGCGGCCCCGGAATACCTCCGCCGCCTCCTCGTTGGAGATAAAGGTGGCGCTGGCTACGTTGTCCACGGCCAGGATATCCTTTTCCAGGGCCCGGGCCTCGGCCTCGCTCATGCCCTTCTCCACAAAGGCCAGCACCTGGTTCTGGCTCTCCAGCTCCGCCAGCATGGCGTTGGCGTTCACTGCCACCAGGGTAAAGGTGCCCATGATGAGCAGGCAGGCCACCGTGATGCCCACGGAAGCGAAGGACATGAAGCCGTGGCTGAACATGTTCACCGCGCCCTCTTTAATAAAATAAAAAAAGTTATGCTTGTTCACAGCGCTTTCCTCCCGTAGTACCCAAAGCCGTCGCTGACCACCCGTCCACGCTCCAGCATGACCACCCGCTTGTCAAAGCGGTTGACCAGGTCCTTCTCGTGGGTCACCACCAGCACCGTGGTCCCCAGGGCGTTGATCCGCTCCAGCAGGCGCATGATCTCCAGGGAGCGGGCGGGGTCCAGGTTGCCGGTGGGCTCGTCGGCGATGATGGTGCTGGGGTTGTTCAGCAGGGCCCGGGCGATGGCCACCCGCTGCTGCTCGCCGCCGGAGAGCTCCGAGGGCAGCCGCCGCCCCTTGTTCTCCAGGCCCACCAGGTTCAGGCAGTAGGGAATGCGCTTTTTGACCTCTTTGGGGCCTGCGCCCACCGCCCGCATGGCGAATACCATATTATCATAGACGGATTTGTGCTCAATCAGCCGGAAATCCTGAAAAATAACGCCCACCGTCCGGCGCAGGTGGGGGACCTGCCACTCCTTGATGTTGGTCAGGGAGAAGCCGTTAACCATCACCCGGCCCTCCGTGGGGACGATCTCTCCGATGAGCAGCTTGATCACCGTGGACTTGCCGCTGCCGGAGGGGCCCACCATAAAAACGAACTCCCCGTCCTGGATCTCCATGGACAAGCCGTTGAGGGCGTGGGTGCCGTTGGGGTATTCTTTCACTACATCTGTCAGTCGTATCATGCGGTATCCTTCCCGGCCCAAGGGACCGAACATCATATCCTTCCCAAAAGGACAAAATCCTACATTTATCTATGATACACACTGTCCGTCCTCCCGTCAAGGGCGAAATCGCCGGTTTTCCGTAAATTGCGCGGGCGTTCAACAGGAAATATTCGTCCCGCGTGTCGAGAATTGTCGAATTGCCGCAGGGGGGATGAGGCATGCCTGTACGACGCCTGCCGGCGGTTCCATAAAAGCGGGTGGATGCGCTCCACTCCCGCGTCGCAGCATGCTGCCGCATCCCGCATTCTGAAGAAAGAGATATATTTGTCATATTCCCTCTTGACAAGCTGGAGCAATGGTGATATATTTATCTCAACAAGTGATAAATATATCACTACAATAAATCAGGAGGCGTTTTCTTATGAAACACAATCAGACATCCAACCATCCCAGGGGACTGCTGCTGGCGCTGGGGGGCGTGCTGTGCGCGGCTCTGACGGGGGCGGCGGTCTGGTACGACCTGACGTACAACGGCGGGAAGCTTGTCTACCCCATGCATTCCTATGCTTTTGCGCCGGCGGATATTCCTATGCTTCTGGCCATAGCACTGGACGTACTGTATGTCCTGTATCTGGCGTTCCTGCTGGTCCGGGGGATCAGGGTTCAAAAGGAGCGTGCGGCGAAGACGGGCCGCACCCGGCGGTTGAGTCCGAAGCTCGGCTTTTTGGGATTCTGCGGGTTTCTGGGATTTGCCGGGTTCTGGACCTATGGAGCGCTGGGGGACCTGTCGGGCTTTATATTTTTCGCCTTCTTCGGCTTCTTTGGATTTTTCTTCGAGGGGAAGATGTCCAACACCCTCATGGACGAGCGTTACAAGGAAAACGCCGCCAGAGCGGAGCGGAAGGCCCTGCGGATCGGCTTCGGCATCATATTCTTTCTGCTGATTTTCGCGGGGCAGGCCGGACGGCTTACGGCGGAGCTGGTCGCCCCCATTCTGATCGCCGGTATCGCGCTGGCCGTGGCGCTGACGATCTTCCTCTCGGAGTATCTGCTTTACCGCTACGACTATGACGATGCCGCGGCGATGGAGGAGGACGGGTAATGGACGGCTTTACCTGCAATCTGAAAACCTACCGCACCCTCAAAGGGCTGACCCAGGGGGAGCTGGCGGACATTGTGGGGGTCCGGCGGGAAACCGTCATGCGGCTGGAAAAGGCCCAATACAATCCGTCGCTGAAGCTGGCGGTGGATATCTCCCGGGCAGTGGGCGCGCCGATTGAGGAAATTTTTGTATTTGAGTAAATTGTTCGGATTTTTTGCAGAATCCTGGCGCAGAGGGGCGTTTTTCGTTCTCGCTGCGCCAGGCTTTGCGTTTGGGCGGTTCCAGAAGGTTCCATTCATATTGCACAAGGACGGGGCAATTCCGCCTTGGAGGATTGCACAATTTGACGCTTGATTTTTTGGTGGAATCGTCTATAATCAGCATAACTTCCAGGGCATACTACCCTGGGGGCAGAAAGGAAAAAACGAACAGCATCCTGTATTAGTGAGGTGATCACTATGACGAAAGACCTGACGAAGGGCCGTCCTATGCCGCAGATTCTGAGCTTCGGGCTGCCGGTCCTGTTCGGGTACCTGTTCCAGCAGCTGTACAACGTGGTGGACAGCGCCATTGTTGGAAAGACGCTGGGCGGCGCGGCCCTGGCGGCGGTGGGCTCCACCGGGTCCATCAACTTCCTGGTGGTGGGGTTCTGCTGCGGCATCTGCGGCGGCTTCGCTATCCCGGTGGCGCAGCAGTTCGGCGCGGGCAACCATCAGGAACTGCGCCGGTACGTAACCGGCAGCGTGTGGCTGAGCGTATGCATCGGTCTGGCGCTGACCCTGTCCACGGCGGCGCTGTGCGACGGCATCCTTATGGCCATGGATACGCCGGAGGATATTTACCAGCGGTCCCATGTCTATATCCAGACGATCTTTATCGGACTGCCGGCCTATTTCCTCTACAACCTCTGCGCCGGAATCCTCCGTTCCCTGGGGGACAGCCGCACGCCGGTGATCTGGCTGATCGTGGCCTCTGTGGTGAACGTGGTCCTGGACGTAACCTTTATCCTCTCCCTGGGGATGGACGTGTTCGGCGCGGCCCTGGCCACGGTCCTGTCCCAGCTCCTGGCGGGCGTTGGATGCCTGATCCGGCTGCTGCGGGGCTATCCCATCCTCAAGACGGAGCGGGAGGATTGGCGCTGGGACTGGGGACGGATGGGGGAGCTGTGCCTCATGGGTCTGCCCATGGGCCTGCAGTACTCCATCACCGCCATTGGCAGCGTGATGATCCAGACCGCCGTCAACGGCCTGGGCACCGCCTACGTCACCGCTGTGACCGCCGCCGGTAAGGTTTCCATGTTCCTGTGCTGTCCCTTCGACGCCATGGGCTGCACTATGGCCACCTATGGCGGGCAGAACGCCGGGGCCGGCAAGTGGGACCGCCTGCACCAGGGCGTGCGGGCCTGTGTGAAGCTGGGAGCGGCCTACTCCGTTGTCTCCATGGTCCTGATTCTGCTCTTCTCGGACCCGCTGATCATGCTGTTCCTGGACGCGGGCAGCGCGGGGCTGCTGCCCCTGGCCCGGAAATACCTGCTGGTTCTGACCGCCTTCTACTTCCTGCTGGCGCTGGTGAACATTTTCCGCTTCCTGATCCAGGGCATGGGCTTCTCCCCGCTGGCCACGCTGGCTGGCGTGCTGGAAATGGCGGCGCGGGTGGGGCTGGCCTATCTGGTGCCGGTGTTCGGCTTTACGGCGGCGTGCTTCTCTTCGCCCATGGCCTGGCTGCTGGCGGATCTGTTTCTGGTACCCGCTTATTTCTACTGCTACCGCAGGCTCACCCATCCCCAGGAGGGACGGCGGAAGCTGGCGGCGGCGGTGCGCTGAATAAGACAATCACGTGCTAACATTCCAACATTATGGAGAACATTATTTGAGGAGGATCTCATCATGAACAATCATCGTAATACTGCCCGCAAGGCACCTCTGCTCCAGAGCGTCCGGAGCTGGTTCCAGCCCTCTACCCGCCGCTATCAGCGCAGCGAGGGCACTGCGTTCGAGAGCAGCATGCAGACCCGCTCCGCCGAGGAGGCGTACTACACCTATACGCCGATGCCCCGGGTGTAAAAAGAACCTGCATCACGGGGGCTGAACGCCGTCAGACAAAAGCTTTTGCCGCCTGTGCATGCGGATTCTAAGAAACGGCAATAGGAACCGGGAGGCCCTTCCGAATGGGGGCCTCCCGGTTCTCATACGTATTCCTCCGTTGGCGGGATATCCACGAACGGTATTTTCTGCCGCAGGGCGTAGGCCAGGGTCTGCTGGGTGCCGCCGCCGGCGCCGTCATAGACGGCGATGACCAGGGCGCTGTGGTCCACCATATAGCGGTTGCGCCGGAGCATGCAGCCCTTGGTATATTGGTTCTGGACCAGGGTTTCTATGTCGCACTGCGCAAGCAGGGCCCGCCACCGGCTGCGGTCCGCCTCCGGCCAGCTGTCGGCCTGACTGGGGCAGGGGACGGCGGCCTCCAGGCTTACGTCCCCCTTCCGCCGCCGCAGCTCCAGCACCGCCTCGGCGAAGTAGAAGTCGCACCCCCGGGCCATGCCGCAGATGAAGTGCCGCATCCCCTCGTCATAAGCGGCCTCCACTGCATCGTACAGCCGCTTTTTTAACGCCGCGCACCGCGGGTCCGTCTCATCGGCGCCCCAGGGCAGCTTCTCCGGCCGGTGGCCGGTAAAGCAGCAGGTACAGGGCCGTCCTCTCATTGCACATCACTCCCTTGCAGACGTTTCTTTATATTATAGAACAAAAATTCTGATTTGTAAAGAAAATTATACTTGCATTTTTCCCGCCGGTGTGTATAATAAATGCAGTCCCCCTCCGAACCTCTCCGCCGGGCGGCCGACCGTGCGGACTGATGGCCTGGAGGCGCAGGCGTCTGTCCGTGCAGGACCCGCCGGGACCTATTTCGACCCACAACCGAACATTCATCTTCAGGGCGGGGTGCAAGTCCCCACCGGCGGTGATGGCGCAGGCCTCAGTCCGCGAGCGCGTTGTATGCGTTGAACCGGTGCGATTCCGGTACCGACAGTGACAGTCTGGATGGAAGAAGATGGTCGTATTTGACGCGCCTTTCTGCGCTCTTTTGCGGCGGTACTCCGAAGATGAAATGTCTTGGGGGTATTACTGTAAAGGAGCGTATTTTTATGTCTGCTGCAAATCCTACTGCCGCCGCCCAGAGGTCCCGTACCCACCGGATTGCCGTTACCGCCATGCTTTCGGCGGCGGCCACGGTCCTCATGTTCCTGGAGTTCCCTATCCCGTTCCTGATCCCGTCCTTTGTCGAGCTGGATTTCTCCGAGCTGCCCGCCCTGCTGGCGGCGTTCAGCCTGGGGCCGGCCAGCGGCGTGGTGGTGTGCCTGGTAAAGAACGTTATCAAGGGCCTGCTCTTCTCCGGCACCGGCGGAGTCGGGGAAATGTGCAACTTCCTGCTGGGCATCTGCCTCGTCATCCCGGCGGGGCTGATCTACCGCTATAAAAAGACCCGTTCCGGCGCGCTCCTCGGCGCGCTGGCAGGGGCGGTCATCATGGCGGTGTGCAGTGTGCCGCTGAACTATTTCGTTTCTTACCCGGTCTACACCAAGTTCCTGCCCATCGATGTCATCATCAGCATGTATCAGGAGATTATCCAGTCCTTCAACGGTCTCCTGAGCCGCGCCGGCGCGCCTTTCTCCCTGCCTTCCGTCAACGGACTGCTCGGCTGCCTGATCGCATTCAACGCGCCCTTCACCCTGCTGAAGGGCCTGCTGGATACGGCGCTGTGCTTCCTGATCTATAAGCCCCTGTCCCCGCTGCTCCATAGATAAGAGGTACATCAAAATGTGGTATGCCGTTTTACGGCATACCACATTTTTTGCGCGGAGGGAGCCCAATATACCGCCGGAAAATGCTTCTCTGTACGCAGATGATTTCCTCCTCCATGATTTTAGAAGCTGTACCAATAGGTGACGGTATGCAGATTGGCGAGAAAAATTTTTGTCTGGCAAGGAAGAAACGCGCAGGAATCCTGACGGATTTCAAGAGTTTCTGACGCAGCCAGACGAAAATTTTTCCGTCAAGATACGTGCCGGCGCCTATTGGTACAGCTTCTTACATGGAAAGGTATTTCCTTCCGCCCTCGGATGCGGTATAATTTGCAAAAATGACCAAGGAGGCCGTACCGATGCCCCGCATTCTGATGATTGAAGATGACACCGATATTAACAATTCCACCGCCCAATATCTGCGCCGGCAGGGCTGCGAGTGCGTCCAGGCTTTTTCCGGTACGGAAGGGCGGCTGCTTTGGCAGGCTGGCGGCATGGACCTGCTGCTGGTGGACCTGATGCTCCCGGGCTTATCCGGCGGCGAACTGATTGCGGAGATACGCCGGACCAGCTGGACGCCGGTGATTGTACTGTCTGCCAAGACGGAGCTTTCCGACAAGGTGGAGCTGCTTGGCCTGGGAGCGGACGACTACCTGACCAAGCCCTATCAGCTGGAGGAGCTGTGGGCCCGGATATTGGTGCAGCTCCGCCACGTCAGCGCCGTCCCCGAGGAAACATCCCTGCGCTACCGGGACTGGGCGCTGAACCTGGAGGAGATGACGCTGACCGCCGCCGGCCAGCCGGTGAACCTCACCGCCCACGAATTCAAGATCGTGGAACTGCTGGCGGGCCGGCCCAAGCGGGTCTTTACCAAGCAGCAGATCTACGAAGCGGTCTGGCAGGAGGCATACGCTGTGGAGGACAAGACCATCACCGTCCACATCAGCAATATCCGCGCCAAGCTGCGGCCCAGCGGCACGGACGGCTATATCCAGACGGTGTGGGGCATCGGGTTCAAATTGGCTGAGTAAACTTTGCACTTTCTTTACCTTTCCTTTGCGATGTTTGGGCATTTGTCCGTTAGACTGAGCCTGTAAACAAAAAAGGAGGTTTTCCTATGGCAGTGATACAGACTATGGGGCTGTCCAAACGCTACAAAGACAGATGGGCCGTGGACCACCTGGACCTGCGGGTGGAGCAGGGGGATATCTACGGCTTCATCGGCCAGAACGGCGCGGGCAAATCCACTACATTAAAACTCCTCTGCGGGCTGGCACGGCCCACCCAGGGGGAAGCGCTGATTTTCGGCAAGCCGGTCCGGGACTCGGTGGCCCGCCGCCGGGTGGGCGCGCTCATTGAGCAGCCGGGGCTCTACCCGGACCTGAGCGGCCGGGAGAACTTGCGGCTGTACGCCGCGCTGCTGGGGCTGGACAGCCCGGCGCGGCAGGTGGAGGAGATTTTGAAAACCGTGGGTCTGTCCCCCGGGGAGAAAAAGCCGGTGCGCCACTACTCCATGGGTATGAAGCAGCGGCTGGGCGTGGCCCTGGCCCTGCTGGGCGGACCGGACCTGCTGCTGCTGGACGAGCCCATCAACGGCCTGGACCCGGAGGGCATCCGGGAAATGCGGGAGCTTCTGCTGCTGCTGAACCAGGAGCGGGGCCTGACCATCCTGGTCAGCTCCCACATTCTGGGTGAGCTGAGCAAGATCGCCACCCGGTACGGCATCATCCAGGAGGGCCGGATGGTGGAGCAAATCACCGCCGGAGAGCTGGAGCAGAAGTGCACCGACTATCTCCACCTGAAAGCGGACCAGCCCCAGAAGGCGGCGGCCCTGCTGGAGCGGGAGTTCCATCTCACCCGCTGGGAAATGCGGCCGGAGGGCGATATCCGAATTTACGAGGCTGTGGACACTAAGGCCGTTGGGCAGATTCTCACCCAGGCAGGTATCGCGGTGGAGGAGATGGGCCTGCATAGACAGGATTTGGAGAGCTATTTCCTGGAGCGCATGGGAGGTGCGGATCATGTTTAATATGCTGCGTATGGACTTACGGAGGCTGTTCAAAAGCCGTAGTTTTAAGATTATCCTGCTGGTGACTGCGGCGCTGATTTTGATGGTATCCCTGATGACTGCCGTTGTTTCCGACCCAGAGGTGCTGGATGACATGGGCGCCCACGGTGCGGAAATTGATGAAATCGACCGGAGGATGTCGGAAGAAATCCGCAATATGACCCAGCTTGATCTGGCCCATGAGACTTTGGGAGGCGGCTTTCTGTTGATTATCGTTGGCATCGGGGTCACGCTCTTTGTCAACGGCGACTTTTCCAGCGGGTTTGTCAAAAATATCTGCTGTGCCCAGCCCCGCCGGGCCGGCTATGTCCTGTCTAAAGCATTGGCCGCAGGAATTTACAGTGGAATCATCACCCTTTTGGGCGTGATACTGATTTTGCTGGCTCCCTATCTGTACGGGATGCACCCTGTTCCCAGCGCCATCCCCGATATTTTGCAGTATCTGTTCTGGATGTGGCTGCCTCACTGGGCCTTTGCTCTCATGGCTCTGGCGCTGGTTCTGCTGACCAGAAACACCACTCTGGGTATCATCCTGTCGCTGGTGGCCGGAGGAGGGCTGACCGCTGTTCTGGTCGGTACGCTGGGGAAGCTGCTGCGCTGGCCTCCCCTGGAGCAGTTTTTCCTCTCCTCTGTGGTAAAGGGCGTCTATGTACCTCAGAATGGCATTACTCAGGGTTGGATGATTCTGGTCTGTACCATTGCATGGGCGGTCATTTACGGAATCGGAAGCCTGTTGTCTATGGAGAAGCGGGATATTTAAGGAGGAATTTCCATGTTGCCTGCCCTGATCCTGACCCTTGCCGCCCTGGGAATCGCTCTGCTGCGCCTGTGGGCTTACCGCGCCCAACTGCTGGAGATGGTTCGGGTACTGGAGGAGACCCCACCGGAGAGCAATCTGTGCCTGACGGTGCGGATGCCCGGTACGGCGCCCCGGCGGCTGTGCCAGGCGGTCAATAAGCGCCTGGAGGAGGGGCGGCAGCTTCGCTTGGAAACCCAGGAAAGGGAGCGGGAGCTGAAATACACCATGGTCTGTATCTCCCACGACATCCGCACCCCTCTGGCCGGGGCCATGGGCTATTTGCAGCTGCTGGAAGGGGAACCGGACCGGCAGACGGAGTACCTGGGCATCGTGCGGAAGCGCCTGGAGGAGCTGGAGCCGCTTTTGGAGGAGCTGTTTCTGTATACCCGCCTGCAGGGCGGAGCCCTTCCTCTGGAATGCGGGGAAATGGCCGCCCTGCCGCCTCTGTGGGATGCGCTGGCGGAGTTTTACCCGCAGCTGGAGGCGGCGGGGGTGGAGCCGGCGCTGCGGTTTGACCGGGAGGATCTGAAGGTTTGGGCTAGCCCCGAGGCCCTGGGCCGGGTGTACCGGAACCTGATTGCCAACGCCCTGCGCCACGGCGGCAGGGGACTGGAGGTTTCTGGCCGGGAGGGGGAGATTTGCTTTTCCAACGAGCTGCGCCCCGGCCCCAGGCCGGACCCGGAGCACCTGTTTGACCGCTTCTACCAAAGCAGCCCCGCCCAGGCAAAGGGCGGGGCCGGTTTGGGCCTGTCTATTGTGCGGGAGCTGATGGCGCGGATGGGCGGGCGGGTGTCCGCCCAAATCACGGGGGATATATTGGAAATCAGGCTGGCTTTTAAACACACATAATCACACAGAGGGATATGACGGGCCGCGCTATTTCTCCAGCTTCTCCAGCAGGTCCTCCACGGCGGCGGACACCGCCTCCTCAAAGGTGGGGTGGGGCCGCATGACCCGGGCCAGCTGGCGGGCGGTCAGGCCGTTGACCACCGCCTCCGTCAGCTCCGAGAGCATGTCCGAGGCCCGCTCGCACATGAGCTGAGCCCCCAGGATCACCCCCGTGGACGCGTCAGCCACAATCTTGATGAATCCCCGCTCTCCGGCGGCGATCACCGTCTTGCCGTTGGCGGACATGAGGGCTTTGCCCACCTTCACCGCCCGGCCTGCGGCCTTGGCCTCGTCGGCGGTAATGCCTATGGCGGCGATCTCCGGGCTGGCATAGATACAGCTGGGGACCAGGCTTACCTCCACCAGCGGCTCCCGTCCCGCCAGACGCTCCACACAGGCGACGCCCTGGGCGGCAGCCGCATGGGCCAGCTGGATTTTCCCCGACACGTCGCCAATTGCATACACGCCGGGTGCGCTGGTCTGGAACGCATCATCCACCAGAATCCGGCCCCGCTCCATGTCCACGGAGAAGCCCTCGCCAAAGAGTCCCACCGTATTGGGCCGTCGGCCGATGGCGCAGAGCACCGCCTCCCCCCGGGCCTCACCGGGCTGGTCCTTGCAGGTGTAGCGCACCGTCAGGCTGTCTTCGTCCTGCTCCACCGCGCTGACCATGCAGCCGGTGTTCACCGCCACGCCCCGGCGCTTGAGAATCATGGTCATATTCTGACAGATTTCCCGGTCCATGTTGGGCAGGATGCGATCCATGGCCTCCACGATGGTCACCCGGCAGCCCAGGGCCTGGTAGACGCAGGCCAGCTCCACGCCGATAACCCCGCCGCCGATGATCACCAGGGAGCGGTACGCCCGGGCCTGGTCCGAGAGCGCCTCGTCGGAGGTGATGGCGCGCTCCAGGCCGGGGATGGGCGGACGTGCGGGGACGGAGCCGGTGGCGATAAGGATGTGGTCCGCGCCGTACTCCACACCGTCCACCGCCACCCGGCCCGGGGCCAATATGGTTCCCGTGCCCCGGAGGACGTCAACCTTCTTCTGCTTCAGAAGGCCCTCCACGCCGGCGCGGAGCTTCTCCGTCACCTCCGATTTCTTCCGGTGGAGGGCGGCGAAGTCCACGGAGAGGCTTTCAGCGGCGATGCCCCATTCTCCGCCCTTCTCCAGGCTCACGGCAAGCTCCGCGGCGTGAAGGAGACTCTTGGTGGGGATGCAGCCCCGGTTGAGGCAGGTGCCGCCCAAGTCACGGTTCTCCGCCAGGGCGGTTCTGAGCCCCAGTCTGGCGGCGCGCAGGGCGGCCTCGTAGCCTCCAGGGCCCCCGCCGATCACAAGTAATTCATAGTGCTCCATAGGGCTGTTTCTCCATTCTTAAAGATTCTGACGCGCCAGCAGGCAGCGCAGGTCCTCCCCGGCCCCTTCCGCCAGGCCGGCGGCGCAAAGACGCTGGGCCATGTCCTCCAGACGGAAGCGGCAGCCCGTCAGGGCCTCCTCCACCGCCGGGGCCAGGGTCCAGTCCATGGCGTCGGTGTATACCGACGCCCGGACTACGGTCCCGCCCTCCACGGTCAGGCGCAGCTCAATGTCCCCCCAGGCGAACCTGTCCACGCATTGGAGGGTGCAGGCTGTCTCCTGGCCATAGAGCCAGTCCCAGCCGGCGTTGCGCGCCGCCAGGGCGGCGACGCGCTCTTCGTCCAGCGCCGATGCCGCCAGCTGTTCTGCCGGGAGGCCGTATGCCTCCTGGAAGGCGGCCTCCAGCGCATCCTCCATCCCGGCGATGGTGAGCTCCGGCCTGAGCTCCCGGAGGTTCACCACCCGGGCGGGGACCGAGGCCACGCCCTTGGATTCCAGCTTGGCCCGGGAGGGGCTGAGGTACCGGCCCATTTGGGACAGGTCCGCGTCCACCAGCAGGGTGCCGTGGTGATAGCTCCGCCCGCCGTGGGTATAGAAGGCGTTGCCGGAGAACTTCCGTCCGTCCGCCAGCAGATCGTTGCGGCCCGAGGGCTCCGCCGGGATACCCAGGGCCCGGCAGGCCCTGGCGATCACGCCCAGCTGGCGGGACAGGTCGTAGTCTTTTTTGTGGACCAGGAAGGTGAAATTCAGATTCCCCAGATCGTGGAACACCGCCCCTCCGCCGGAGAGACGGCGGGCCAGAAACCCGCCGTCCGCCTCCAGCTTGGCGGTGCGGCACTCCCGCCAGGCGTTCTGGTTGCGGCCAATCACCACCGTATGGCGGTTCTGCCATAGATAGAGGGTGCAGCTGTCCTCCGGTGCAGTCTCCAGGAGGCATTGCTCCGCCGCCAGGTTGCGGTAGGGGTCGGTGCAGTCCGTTCGGAAAAGGCGAATGCGCTTAATCATGGGGAAGATAGCGCAAAACCGGGTTCCGGGCCGCACCCACCTCGTCCAGACGGCCCACCGGAGTCCTAGTAGGCGCATCGTGGAGGGCCTGGGGATTTTCGTGGGCCAGATCCCACAGGGAGAGGAACACGCCGCAGACCTCGTCCATCGTCTCCTGGCTCTCCGTCTCCGTGGGCTCCACCATCAGCGCCTCGTGGACGATGAGGGGGAAGTACATCGTAGGCGGATGGATGCCGTGGTCCAGCAGACCCTTGGCTACGTCCATAGCGGAGCAGCCGGTTTCGTCCTTCAGGTCCTGGAGGGTCATGACGAACTCGTGCATGCAGGGGCCGGCGTAGGCCATGGCATATTTCTCGGAGAGGCGCTTCATCATGTAATTGGCGTTGAGCACCGCGTTCTTCGCCGCCTCGGGGATGCCCTCCCGGCCCAGGGTCAGGACGTAGGTCAGGGCCCGGACCGCCACGGCGAAGTTGCCGTAGAAGTTTTTCACCCGTCCGATGGAGTCCTCGGGCCGGACCAGGCGGTATCCGTCCCCGTCCTTCTCCGCTACGGGGCCCGGCAGGAAGCGGGCCAGGAACTTCTTGCAGCCCACCGCGCCGGAGCCGGGGCCGCCGCCGCCGTGGGGGGTGGAGAAGGTCTTGTGGAGGTTGAGGTGGATCACGTCGAAGCCCATGTCTCCGGGGCGGACTACGCCCATGACGGCGTTGAGATTGGCCCCGTCGTAGTAGCAGAGGCCCCCGGCCTCATGGACGGTCTTGGTGATCTCCAGGATGTTCTTGTCAAAAATGCCCACGGTATTGGGGTTTGTGAGCATGAGGCCGGCGGTGTCGGGCCCGACGGCCTGCCGCAGGGCTTCCACATCCACGCAGCCGTCTGGGCCGGAGGGGATGTTCACCACCGTGAATCCCGCCATGACGGCGGAGGCCGGGTTGGTGCCGTGGGCGGAGTCGGGGACAATAATCTTGGTCCGGGCGGCGTCATTCCGGCTGCGGTGGTATGCCTTGATGAGCAGCAGGCCGGTGAACTCGCCGTGGGCCCCGGCGGCGGGCTGGAAGGTTATGGCGTCCATGCCGGTGATCTCCCCCAGCAGCTTCCCGGCGGTGTGGATGGCCTCCAGGCACCCCTGGACCGTCTCCTGGGGCTGGAGGGGGTGGATCTGGGTAAAGCCGGGGAGGGAGGCCATGTCCTCGTTGATCTTGGGGTTGTACTTCATGGTGCAGGACCCCAGGGGGTAGAACCCGTCGTTGACCCCGTGGACCCGTTTGGCGAGAGCCGTGTAGTGCCGGGTCAGCTCCGTCTCGGACACGTGGGGCAGGTCCAGAGGCTCCGTCCGGGGACGGGACAGCGTGATCTCCGGCACGTCGCAGGGGGGCATAAGGGACAGGCCCTGGCCGGGCGCGCCCTTCTCGAAAATCAGCTTCATATCAGCGCACCTCCTTGATGACGTTCACCGCGCGGTCCAGCTCCTCCTTGGTCACCACTTCGGTGACGCACCAGAGGATGCCGTCCTGGACAGGCAGACCGCCCAGGATACCGTTTTCATCCAGCGCCCGGAGAACCTTCTCCGGGTTTTCGCATCTGGTGACGAACTCGTGGAAGAACTCCCCGCCGTGGGCCCGGGGCAGTCCGATCTTTTCCAGCTCGGCGGCGAAATAGCGGGCCTTGGACAGGCAGAGGGCTGCAGCCTGTTTCATGCCATCCGCACCCATAGCGGTCATGTACACTCCGGCGATGAAGGCGCAGAGGGCCTGGTTGGAGCAGATGTTGGAGGATGCCTTCTCCCGGCGGATGTGCTGCTCCCGGGCGGTGAGGGTCAGCACGTATCCCTCGTTCCCCGCCGCGTCGTGGGTCTGGCCCACGATGCGGCCCGGCAGCTTCCGGAACATGGCCTTATTGGCGGCCATGTACCCCAGGTAGGGCCCGCCGAAGGCCAGGTCCAGGCCCAGGGGCTGTGCCTCGCCCACGGCGATGTCCGCCCCGCAGGCGGCGGGCGTCTCCATGATGGCCAGGGCGATGGGATTGCAGCCCATAATGAACTTGGCCCCGGCGGCATGGGCAGCCTCGCCGATGGCACGGGCGTCCTCGATGCAGCCGTAGTAGTTGGGCTGCTGGAGGTAGACGCAGGCGGCGTCCGCGCCCAGGGGGACGGCGGCGAGGTCCGTGCGCCCATCCTTCTCAGGCAGGAGCGTCAGCTCCATGCCGGAGCCGAAACAGTAGGTGCGCATGGTTTCGATGGTTTGGGGGTCCGCGCAGGCGGAGATATAGGCGCGGTTCCGCTTCCGGTCCCGGCACATGGCCAGGGCCTCGGCGGCGGCGGTGGAGCCGTCATAGACGGAGGCGTTGGAGACTTCCATGCCCGTCAGGGCGCAGATCATGGTCTGGTATTCGAAGATGGACTGGAGGATGCCCTGGCTGATCTCGGCCTGGTAGGGGGTATAGGCGGTGACCAGCTCCTCCCGGCTGGCGACGCTCTTCACCACGGCGGGGATGAAGTGCCGGTAGGCCCCCGCGCCCCGGAGGACGGTGGGGTATACGCGGTTCCTGGCGGCCATGGCGGACACCTTCTGCCGCACGGCCAGCTCACTGAGCCCCTCGGGCAGGTCCAGCCGGTCCACCAGCATTTCCCGGGGCACAGCGGAGAAGAGCTCCTCCACTGCGCCCGCGCCGATGGCGGCGAGCATGGACCGCCTCTGAGTCTCCGTATTCGGGACATAGCTTCCCATAACGATACGTTTCCTTTCCAAAGAAATGACCGGAGCGGGGAAGGCCCGCTCCGGCGGAGGGGCGGTTACTTCTGGACGAATGCCTCGTACTCGCCGGCGGTCATCAGCTCGCCGTAGGCGGAGATGTCCTTGATTTTGGCGATCCAAGCGCCGTAGGGGTCCTCGTTGAGCATCTGGGGCTCGTCCTCCAGCTCGGTATGGACCTCCTCCACCACGCCGGTGCAGGGGCTCATGACGTCGGAGACGGCCTTGACGGACTCCACGTCGCAGAAGGACTCGTCAGCGGTGACCTCGTCGCCCTCCTGGGGCAGGTTGATGAACACCAGGTCGCCCAGCTCGCTCTGGGCAAAATCGGTGATGCCCACCAGCGCGGCTCCATCGCCCAGGTCCTTGACCCACTCGTGGTCCTTGGTATACTTCAGTTCAGCAGGAAAATTCATGGTGTGCTCCTCCTTTATTTTCGGTAGACATTCTTTTCTTTGTTCACCAAGAAAAGAATCAAAAGAAAAACTTTTTACTGGCCCGATGGGCCGGGATACGCCGTGCCTGCGGGATACAGCGCAGTAAGCTGAAATCCTTACGCATGATCGAGGAAACGCAAAATGACGCTTGTATATTTTTTAGCCTCTTCAATTCGTGGAAAGTGACCGCTGTCTTCAAAAATTGCCTGTGTCACATTTTGCGCATGGTTCATGATATACTCGATTTGATTCTTCGTACATGCAGGGTCATACCTTCCGTTTATCAACAGCATCGGAGCGGTAAGCTTTGGGATCAGCGGCAAGAGATTGTCGGTCATCATCACCCTTTTTTGCAAAGAGTCAGCCGGCGCCGGCTGTGTTTCCAGCAGCTTCATCAATGCCGCTCTCCCTTTGACCACATTTCATCTGCAATGTCAGAGGTGTCCATATTCCGTTCATATTCTTCCAAAGAGATGCTGTGCAGATAAAACCGCAGCTCCATGTCAGTGACATAGCCAAGCAGGGCGGACAGATCCCATACCGCTTCCGCCTTATCCTGATAGTCTGCAGATTTGATTTTTTCACACAGTTTGACTGCCTGCGGGTTGTTCAGGCTATGAATATGCTCGCTCAGATATTCAGCGGTTGCCCTTGCGGAATCCTCAAACCACAGCGAAGGGCACTCCAGGATGATCTTTTGAATGGAATTTGGATAGGCGTGTGCGTATAACACGGCAAGCATACCGCCATACGAATGGCCAAGGATACTCCATTTTTCTATTCCCAGAGATTTTCGCATTTCCTCAAGCATTTCGATCTGGTATTCCATGCTGTAGCTTTCATTCTCGGCAATCGCTTCGGAGCGCAGTACGCCTAACTGGTCCAATATGACGACCCTCATTTTCTCGCTTAACGCTTTTGCCTGATTTACGAAATCCAGACAGCTTGCTCCCGGGCCTCCATGAAGATACAGCAGGGTATCGTGATATTCTGCGCCATAAATTTCATACCAGATTTTTTTGCCATAAATAGCAATAAACATACGAATGGCCTCCTTTTTTTGCTGAATTACATGGAAAGTATAGCATCCCTGCCCAGCCGCGTCAATTGAAGACCTGTGCGCTTTTTGTGCGGCAGACGACGTGCGGGACTCTGATGCCTTCAGCCTTCAAGAAAAAGGAAGTACCAGACTTGTCAAATAAGCCCTCCGCAGGAGTTTTCGCCTTCGGCGAAAATAAATTTTAATCACTTTTTCGGCGGCGTGAACATCGAAAAAGTGCTTTGCAACCACTTTTTTGACACACTGGTATGCCGTAATCCTCCGTCAGATTCCGGACTTCCGTGCCAGCTCATTCAGCGCATCCGCAGCCTGGCCCTCGCTGAAGCAGTACTTCATTTCGGTGTATCCGGCGCGGAGGGCTTCGATGTCCTCTTTGACCTCTTTGCCACGGAGGATGCAGTCGGCCATGATCTGGGCCAGCTTGTCGAACTCGGCGGGACCGAAGCCGAAGCGGGTCATTTCGTTGACGCCCATGCGCAGCGCGCCGGAGGCGGTGAAGCCCTCCTCCTCGGGGGTGGCCTGGTAGTTGCAGATGATGTGGTTCCGCTCCAGACGCATGGCGATGTCGGGACCGGCGCCGTAGCCCACGTTGACGATGACCTGGTGCGTCTCGGTGTAGTCGTTGGCGGGGTCGCCCGCCACGTCCAGGCCGGCGGCCTTCAGGCTCTTGGCGAAGCTCTTGGCGTTGGTGACCACGGCCTTCTGGTACTCGTCCTTGAACTGGTTCATTTCATAAGCCGCCATCAGCAGGCCCAGCATGGTGCCCAGGTGGTGATTGGAGACGCTGCCGGGGAAGGCGCGGTTTTCAATCGTCTCCCAGAGGCCGTACTTCAGCTCGCCCTTTTTGTAGTTCACGCCCACGATGCCCCGCTGGGGACCGAAGAAGGTCTTGTGGGTGGAGCCGGTGACGATCTCCGCGCCCTCCTGGAAGGGCTTCTGGAAGTGGTCGCCGATGAGGCCCAGAACATGGGCCATGTCGTACATGATGGTGGTTTCCAGGCCCATGTCGTCCACATACTTCCGGATGGCGGCTACGGGCTCCTTGTGGAGGACCATGCTCTTGCCGAAGATGATGAACTCCGGCCGGTACTGGTCGATGGCCTTCTTCGTCTCCTCCACGTCGATCTTGTAGATGTTGTCTTTCAGAACCGGGAAGTTCACCAGAGCGTGCCGCTCGGTGACGGGGTCGATGGCGATGTAGTCGTGGAGGGCTCCCATGGGCTGGGCGGAGAGGTGGCCCCCCTTGATGATGTGATTGTTCATGATGTATCCCAGCCGCCGGGGGTCCTGCTTGCGGTTGAGGCGGTTCTTCCAGTCCATGAGGGCGGAGAATACGCAGGTGTTGGACATCTGGCCGCTGACGCACCGGGTCTCCACCTCGGCGCAGCCCATAAAGGCTTTCATTTCCTCTACCAGCAGCTGCTCCACCTCGTCGATGAACGCAGTGCCCTGGTAGTAGAACACGTCCGCGTCGTAGAAGCTCTTCACCTTCTTGTGCTCAGCGTACCGGAAGGAGGGGTCGCTGGCGCACAGCAGGCGCACCGCCCGGGAGGGCGTCATTTCCGAGGGGATGAGGTTCACGCACTTCTCCTGCCGCCAGACATGGTTCTGAAGGGCCTTGCCGATGAGCTCCAGGGCCTTGGGAGCCCGGTCGCCGGAGGCGGGAGCGGCGGCATCCTCCTCGGGACGGTAGAGAATGGGGCGGGCGAAGGGAGGCGCGTCCACACGCATGTGGTAGGGAGGAATCACCGCCTGCAGCCGTCTGCCCCGGACGTCCACCTGGACCTCGTCATCCTCCAGGGTGTCGCTGTCCACGATAGCCAGGCCGATGGACCGCTTGGCGGTTTCCTCCAGAATAACCGTCTGGAGTCCCTCGCCCTCGTGGCGGTAGTAGGGGACCATGGTGCCGCTGGTGGTGTAGCCGATGAGCTTGTCGCCCTTGTATATCGGCATCCCCGCCCGCATGACGCCCTTGTCCAGCAGGGTGATGGGCAGAATCCGCCGGGGCAGGTCTGTCAGGTCGGAGAAGTTCCGGTTCTGGATGCGCTGGAAGGCCGCGTACTGCTTTTCCAGAGCTTCCCGTCCAATGAAGTCGCCCTTCTGCTCCGAGAAGCTGACGGCGAACTTGGCCAGGGGCACGGCAAAGACGGGAATTTCCTTCCCCTCGGGGTCCAGTCCCATTTCGTGGCCGTACAGGGGCAGGCAGGCCTCCAGGCGGCAGGTGTCCCGGGCCCCAAGGCCCGCAGGCTTCGCGCCCAGCTCCACCAGCCGGTTCCAAAGCCAGGGGGCCTCGGCGGATTCGATGTAGACCTCGTAGCCGATGGGCTCGCCGGTGTAGCCGGTCTTGGCGATGCGGACGGTGCGGCCCTCCAGCTGGAGGGTGTTCAAGGCGTTCTTCACCGGCTCGGTGAGGGCCTGGCCGCCGGAGAGGACCTGCAGGATTTCCTTGGCCTTGGGGCCCTGGACGGCGATGGCGGCCCAGTCGCCGGTGATGACGGTCATCTTGGCGTCGAACTTCTTGATCTGCTCGTTGAGGTGGGCCAGGTCCTTATCGGTGTTGGCGGCGTTGACCACCAGCAGGTACCGGTCCTCCTCGAAGCGGTAGAGGTAGGCGTCGTCCACCGCGCCGCCGCGCTCGTTGGGGATGATGGCGTACTGGGCCTGGTTGAGGTCCAGGGCCATGACATTGCTGGAGAGGACATGCTGGAGGAAGGGGACCGCCTGGGGGCCCTCCACCAGAATGCGGCCCATGTGGGACACATCGAAGAGGCTACAGGCGTGGCGGGTATACAGATGCTCGGCAACGATCTTGGCGGGGTACTCCATGGGCATCTCCCATCCGCCGAAATCCACCATCGCCGCCCCGGCGGCTGTGTGGACATCGTAAAGTTGGGTGCGCTTCAAATCGCTCATGCTGAGGTTCCTCCTTTAAAAATGAAATCCTGACGCGGAGAAATAGAAAAAGACAGACCGGTGTTTCCACGGCCTGTTTCCTCACGGTACCGCTGGGGCGCAAAAAACAGGGCGCGACAAATGTGTCGCGCCTCTGTTCATCAAAACCTGAGAGATTCCCGTAGGAGGCTATCCCACCGCCGGTTGCCCCGTCGGTGCGCCGCAGCGCTTTCCAGATTTTCGTCCCGGCTCAGTCCCTTTTACCTGAGAGAGAATGGCAGTTGCTCCTTCGGCGCCGCTTTCGCGGACTCTCCTAAGCCGTTCATCCGAAGTATTCAATTGTTGGCTTTTTATTTATTGATTTTACAAATAACCGGTCAGAATTGCTTGACTCTATACAAAAGATATATCAAACTCATCGATTTGTCAACAGAGATTTTTCCATCCTGTGCTTTTTGTGTGGTTCTACAATTTTGTTCGGCTGTTTTTAGAGAATTTCACAACCGGCGGAATAGGCAGCGCAGCGCCAACCTCTTCTAAGATCCCATATGCAAAAGACGGACAGGAATATTCCTGTCCGTCTCTCAAAGGAGGGGCTTATACCGTATAGACGTACTCGCCGTTTCTCGTTGATGCCGTAGAAGTCCGCGAAGGTCAGCCGGAAAATCTTGTCCTTCTTATC